>CAMVJI010000079.1 GCA_947167765.1 uncultured Butyrivibrio sp.
CAGTCTGGGCAGGAAGGTCGATATACTGGTTCTTTTTAACCTCTCTTATGTTCTCGATAACATAAGCGCTGTCGGTTCTCATAAGATCGATCTCAGCAAGCTTTATGGCATCTGATGTGACAGCCTGTCTCATTTCAAGGGAGAGCTTACCTGTTTCTCTTCTAATAAGAGAAGATGGTGTATCTTCTGAGAATCTTACCTTCATGGCAAAGCTGTTCTCTGCTGAGATGGCCTTGTCATTTTCAAAAGCAGTTGCTGATCCGCTTCTTAGGATCACATTGCTCTCGATACCTGCGTTGTTATGGACTTCCATCCATAAATCCTTGTAATAAACTCCACCTTCTGGAAGTTCAATATCATCTATTTCAATATCTATCTGTTGGGATCCGTCGGGGGCAGAAAAGCTGGGGATATCCAAAATAGCTCTATATGACAGTTTCACATCCGCAGCGCTTGTCTTGCGGATTTCAACTCTTGCCTTTACATTGCGGCCTTTGCTGACAATTGTAGGCATAGTGATGCTTCCTTCAAAATTGGCGCCCATAAACAAGCTCTCAGTCTGAAGGAATTCAGATTCCATTTCGAAGCCTTCGTCAAATTCGTCCTTGTCTACAAGGAACATCTCAAAGCCTTCACTTATGCGGTTGAACTCATACTCCTGATCGGATTCCTTGTGACTTACCGCATAAACAGAATGAATGTCTTTTTCCTTGAAACGCACACATAGACATGCAGTGTCGCTATTTAGATCATCAAAACCCTCGATAGCCGAAAGCTTTTTAACCAAAGATGAATCGATTATTATCTCACGGCCGCTTCCGTCAATTACAACGCCGCTCTCTACAAGGATTGAGAGATCGTCCAGATTGACCACGCTACAACCGCACACGATTCCAGCGCCATACATAAGGCTGTTCATGAACCGGAGCTTATTGATGTGATAGCTCTGTTCTGCCTGAAAGTCAGCTGTTGTCAACATTTTACCTGGATAGTAACGATTTCTTTCGAATGGATATACCTGATTACTAGGCATTATAAATTTCCCCCTGTAATAAAATTACAATGTAAACACACAAGATATAGTACTCCACATGCTATGATACCACACTTGATGTTAATGATGCATTGCCGTATGAAAGTTTTTAAAATTTTAATACTTTTCATTGCTAATTATTTGTCGTTTTCATTTAGGTCTCACGTTTTACTCAATTTCTGCATTAGCCATCAGTGTTTTCATCTTCTCAGGATTTAGCTCGGAAACTACTTTCTGGAAAAACTCTTTGTAGAACCGCGTTTTGTCACTATCGTTTTCCGCATCTATTATCGCGTCATAGAGTTCATAAACATCATCCTTAAGTTCAGGCATAGCTGCTGCCTGAACAAAAAAGTCTGTCAAGTCGCCAAGCTGACGGATCCCTCTTGATGCTTTAACTGACCTTCCTTCTATTCCAGCAGCTTCCGGAAAAACAGAAAGGAAATTATCTACTACGTCGCCTCCTTCTATGCCAGTTGTCCTGATCATTTTAGAAGCAGCCCTCGCCCCAAAGGGTGGCCTTTCCTTCTTTATCACTTCCTCCACAGTAACTGGCTTTTCTTCAGCTTTTTCTTCCTGCTTAGCTTCCTCATCCTGAACATAGTCTGAGCGCTTAGGAAGCTCGATACCTGAAAGCCTCACAAATTCGTTAAGATTGAACTCGGACTCCATAATATCCAATGAAAAGTGCTTGGCAGTGTACTGACCCATTGCTACTCTGAACGCATCTAACAGCTCCTGATTGGTCTTGCCTTCACATGCATCATAAATATTTTGCTCTATCTGATCCTGCTTTGTTACTACCGC
Organism: uncultured Butyrivibrio sp.; assembly: GCA_947167765.1. Lineage (GTDB taxonomy): Bacteria > Bacillota > Clostridia > Lachnospirales > Lachnospiraceae > Butyrivibrio. The sequence goes on from CAMVJI010000079.1 coordinate 1,841, forward strand.
ATGATAAATGCTATAACCTATCTTGAATTTAATTTCATCCAGATCAGGGATATTTGAAAATCTTGCGTTGAAGTAATCGCTTTCGGTTATCATCTTCACCGTTGCAATATAATCTGTTATACTCGTTTTAGAAGGAATACTCCGGAAAAACCTTCTGATATCCTCTAATTCAATATCTTTGCCAAAGAATGCAATGAATGCCTTGCTTTCATTTTCAGGCTCAAGCATCCTTGCAACGGCCAGATCTTCGTTTCTGGCGCCGAGGGTGAGCATCTTTTCTCTTCCTCTGTTTTCAAAAGCCATTCCAAAAGCCTCACCACTTACGTTATCAATTGGATATTTCTCGTCGATCTCATATCCTTCAGTTACAATTTCTTTTATCTTTTTCTCAAATCCCCTTTTGGCATCATCTATAGTGGTAAAGCTAAGATCGACATAATACTTAAGGGTCTGATTTTTGAGATATTCATCTTCATAGCGATCAACAAGCTTTTCTGTCAAAGCTGCGATTTTCTCGTCTCTTGCCACTTTTTGTGCATTAGCTTCATCCTCCTGTTCAGGATTCTTTGCATTCAGGCTTCGAATATAGTTAGCAAAATCATAAGGCGTCTCAACCCTCTCTGACCTGTGCCTTAATGTCATCATCTTTCTCGTTGTATCCTCAGGTTTAATATCAACTCCTGCTGCCTGAGCCACCTGCGCCGCAAAGCTTGTGCAGTTGTATCTAAGGTAAGAATATGCCTTCATAGCACCTGATACACCTCTTATCTTGGCAGCAGCCTTAAGATACCCGGAATACTTGATATCCTGTCTGGCCTTTACTGCTCCTTGCTCAGAATCATTTGCCGGATTTGATACCGCTCCGCGAACAGCCCCAGCCACTCCACCGTTGGCAATAGATGCAAAATCAAAGCTGTAGGACGAAAGATCTCTTCCGCCCTTTTTGGCTATCAGCTTAATAAGAGCATGTCCTCCACTTACAGCCTGGGCTGCTGCCGATACACCAAACCTAAACTCTATAGCCTTCGGGTCCTTTAGAGGATCATATTTTATCTTCATGCTTTTGGCATTGCGCTGTCCGTCTCTTATTATCTGCTGGTACTCAGGAAGCGTCTCAATGAAATCGGATATCATATCCATATCCTGTTCCTGATCAGGTACCTTAGGTAAAAAGAAGCCTTTAAAGAAATTACTTATTTTAGCTGACATACCCTGTGTATGTTCAGCCCTGTACTGCTGCCATTCAAGAGTATATTTTGGAGGTACTTCAGTAACTTTCATTTCAATCTGAAAGGCATCCGGAATCTCTTCAATATAACCAGGATCAGGGGTATAAGCTCTTCCGGCATCATAAGCTACTGCCATATTTTCCAAAGTGGCTCCCTTTACATTTCTGTTCCTTGCCATATACTGAGGTAGCGCAAGCTCAGAATTTTCATCCATGAGTTTTTCTTCCTGATCGTTTTCAGAGATATTTGTGATCTCACTGTCAACTCTTGATACGAAGTCTCTCTCTATGTCAGCAGCCTCACTTTCAGCCTGTTCAAAAGCCTCCTGATCCTCTGCTCCAAATTCTTCCACCACCCTGGGCCTTATTACTTTAAGACCAAGGGGATCAAAGTAAGCTCCCTTTGGAACTTTACCGCTTCCCTCCAAAGCACTTATGGAGTCTTCCCTTTCTTTGACCTCAGGGATAAATCTGCCCATATCGCTCTTGGTCTTTTTAAATATCCAACGGAAAAAGCTAAACTTTTTAGCCCTGTTTTTACCCTCATCCTCAAAATTGGTTATATCGCCTTCCTCACGCCTTCTATAATTATAGATCTCACCGAGGGCCAAGAGTTTCATCTTATTGTCTTTTCCACTCTGCTTCATAAGGGAATTTGACGTATCAGGTCTTGGAGGCATATCTTATCTCCTTTTCTTTAAAAACTATTTGTAAACATTTTTAATAATAGTTGCCAAAATCAGCGCCCTGGAACACCTTACCAATCTTTTCCTGCTGGTACCTTATAGCCTCAGATATATGTCTGTTACCAAGGTCAGCTCCTTCTCTTGCTGCAATAAATGCTGCACTGTACAATACTTCTTTTATCTCACTTCCACTAAGATCAAAGGTGTCTGCAAAGTATTTAAGGTTAAGGTCTTTATCCCTTGGGGTCTTATCAGGAAGTATCTTTTCAAACAGCTCAAGCCTCTTTGCTTCATCGGGTCTTTCAAGATGCACAGCGTAGGTTATTCGCCTTACAAAGGCCTTGTCGAAATCTCCAAATCTGTTGGTTGCAAGAAAAGAAATCCCGTCGTGCTGCTCGATCTTCTGAAGAAGATAGGCAACTTCTGTGTTTGCGTGCTTGTCGTTGGATGAGGAAACTTCTGTCCTTTTTGAGAAAAGAGAATCAGCCTCATCAAAAAACAAGATAACGTTCCCATCTGATGCAGCATCAAATATCTTTCCGATATTCTTTTCTGTCTCGCCTATATACTTGTCCACAAGTTGGGATAAGTCGACTCTGTAGAGGGCCATTCCTATCTCTTTTGCCATGACCTGTGCTGCCATGGTCTTACCTGTTCCGGGAGGTCCGTACATGATCATACTGACGCCTCGACCGTAGGGAACCTTTTGTCTAAAGCCCCACTCTTCATCCACAAGATTTCTGTTCTTTACACGGCTCACCAAAGTGTCCATGATCTTTCTCTGCTTCTCATCCACAACCAGATCATCCCAGGTAAAGCTAAGGGGCATTCTATCGCAGAGGCTGTCAAGTACAGAGGTGGTATTTGCCAGCACTGCTCCTGTTATGTCCTCAGCCGATACTGTCTTTTTGCCTTTAGATGAGGCTTCGTTTAAGGAAAGCCTTGCGCATCTTGTTATGACATCGGGACGCAGTCTGTATCTGCCTGCAAAGTCCTTAGGATCCACATCTTTTGAAGTCTTTATCTGAGACAGCTCTTTTTTCCAGAGCTCCTGCTGCTCTATTCCTGATGGGACCGGCAAGCTGATCTTATAAATCTGGCAGTCGCCAACCGGGAGCCTGAGGATGGTGTTTTCATCTGTTACAACAAATACTCTGTCAAGCTGTCCAAGTATTCTTTTAAGTAGTAAGTTAATGGCCGTTTCATCTTCTGATCCTCCTGTCATGATAACCAGTTCATCTTTAAGGAGCCTTGCTCTTACAAGATAATCATCGACTACCTGTCTGTATTTTTCGCTGTCCATGGCCTGTAAAAGTGTAAAGTCCATGGTCAGGATGTTTTTATCTATTCCAATGCCGTGTCTGATAAACTCTAGATATCCGCAGTCTCTTTTTCCTGCGATCTGGATCACTGTGTCCATTGGAAGCTCACTTTTCTCCATCTTCTTTTGCGCCTCCAGATCAAGGGCTTTTAAGAAGTTGGAAAGAGCTGCAACCTGTTCCTTGTAAACAATAGCTTTTGAGGCGTCTTCTCCGCTATACTCACCGCCAAGCATTGAAAGCTCATTGGGCAGTACATAATCACCTTTAAGAAGAGCCGTAAGCTGCCTGCTGGCTTCAAAGCTGTCAAACAAACTTCCCTGTCCCTTGACACTTCTTGTGATGGTAAAAAGCGGACAGTATTCCAGTGTATTTCTGATCCTGCCAATGTCGAAAACGTTCTCATCATCGGCTATGACACTGTAGATGTCCTGTGCCAGTGCAAAGGTTGGTACCTTAGAAGGTAAATTCTCTGAAAGAGCACTGTATCCTAAAATATAGTGTCCATCCATTTCCTGGGCCACAGCCATAAGCAGGCAGAAAAAGCTAAAATCATACAGGCCATATTCCGCTGCCACGTTGACTATGCTAAGTCCATATTCTCCAGTTGTAAGTCTCCCCTCAGAAGCCATCACCCTGCTTCCAAGGATTGCTGCTGCAGCCTGCAAAGGCGCCCTAAGCTTACTGTCCTCTACTCCATTTTTTCTCTCAATGGCAGCCTGAAGGAACATGTCGTACCAGCGAAGGTAGCTTTCAGTGGATTCAAGGCCGCTGGTAAAAGGAATGTCCTTTTCTTTGTCGTTAAAATAGTCAAGATAGTTCATTTTTATCCCCACTCATAAATAAAAAAAGCCGCCTTAAACTGTCTGTCTCACATTTTTCTGAGTCAGTCTTTAAGGCGGTCATTATCAACTTGGAAACAGTTCGTCAAGCCCTAGGGCGAACCTTATTTCTTTTTCCATCTCCTCATTACTTAGGTTGAATTCAAATGCATGGATGTCGTCAAAGAGTCCGTACTCTGCATACTTTTTAGTGTCCGTACAGCTGACAACTACGTATGGATCGTCGATTCCCTCAAAAGTAGCTTCTCCAATGCGATAAAAATTATCATTTAAGATGTATATGTGTCTGTTTTCTTTTTCGCCCTGTCCTCTGGGTTTTATGTCCGTTGGAGCTGCTCCACTCTTCACCAGAAGATACTCAGCGTAAGCTATTCTCTCTCTCTTATCCTGTTCTGTCATAAAGGTTTACTTCCCTTCTTCTAGCTTTCTGATGCGCTCAGCCTCATCAATGATCTTTGTGGTCCAGTCAGGATCCGGATCACAGATCTGAAGCACCTTATAGCCATAAGTTCTGGCGTTCTGCACAATAACATCCTCGTCATCTATATGAAGCGATATCCTGTAAAACTGTGGCATCTTCTGAGGCAAGAGCTGTTCTCTGTTACCCTGGACCTCAGCCTTGTGCCTATAGCCATTTACTATCTGATCGAAGTGAACACCATACTGCCTGAATAGCCCCTTAATATACACATCACTCCTGAAAGAAGAAGTGTAAACCCACACTTCAAAACCTCTTTTCTGGAGTTCATTTATAAGATATACAGTCCCTTTTCTAAGTCTCTCAGTGAACATCTTATTGAGTGGGAACTTTAGTTCCGGCTCAACCTCATAAGAATCAGGCGAAACAAACAATACTTCATCCAGATCAAAAGAAATCTTCATGAAATCACGCCCCTTGATTATAGTCAATATAGATTAATTATATCTGTTTTTAGTGCACGGCTCAATGAAATAAAGATTAAATCAGCCGTCAAGTGTGTTCCTTTTTCTGCAGTGTGTACAGGTTACCTGCTTTTTGTTAATGTCCGCAAAAAATGGTTGTTTGCAATACTTGCAGATGATCTGCTGGGTATTGGACGTTTTGACTATGTGCTTTGCAGCATAGCTTTTCCCTCCTGAAATCTGCTCAAGCTCATCCTCACCTATCATGGCGTTTTTCAAATTCTTACTCATATTTCTCCCTCATTCTTTCTGGCATCACTTTTATGCTATCAGATATTTATACGAAACATTCTCTGCCTGCGGCAATCATCCTTTATACCATAGGCTCAGCATAGTGATGTCATCGAACTGTTCCATGGATCCGGCAAAGGCGTCAACCTCAGCCTTCATGTATCTGATAAGTCCCTCAGGACTGTCCCCATCGTACCTGTTCAGGCTATCCTCCATGCGCTCAAGGCCAAAGAGCTCATTTTTTTCATTGGTAGCTTCCGCCACACCATCTGTATAGACAAAAAGTCTCTGACCTTTTGCAAGCTTAAAGCCATAGTCCTTGTACTGTATTCCGCCCATGGCGCCTATTACCATGCCATGACGGTCCTTATAAAGGGTAAGTTTTCCATCCTCTCCTGTGATAAACGGATACTCATGGCCTGCATTTGCGGCGATCACATCACCTGTGGATATGGTCAGGATCCCCAGCCATACAGTAACAAACATATCGTGTATATTGTCCTCACAGAGGCTGTCATTTACAAACTTAAGTATCTCAGATGGTCTCCCACCCTCCATTGCCCTTGTCTTGATAAGGCTCTTACTGATCATCATGAAAAGAGCTGCTGGAACACCCTTTCCTGATACGTCTGCTATCACCAGACCTAAATGGTCATCGTCTATCATGAAGAAATCGTAGAAGTCTCCACCTACCTCCTTGGCAGGAGTCATATAAGCATAAAGCTCAAACTCATCCTTGGCGGAGATCTCTTTAAAATCTGTAGGAAGCGCCGCAGCCTGGATGCCCTTCGCAAGGTCAAGCTCAGTTGCAAGCCTCTCCTGCTTTTTCGTCACATCCCTTATCTGCTTCATGGCCTGGGATACATCATCCTCCATGTCCACCATGGTCTCCCAGAGCTCTTCTATCTCATCTCCCGTTTTGATACTGAGATCTTCAAACACGGAGGTATCGATATGTCTTTCTACCTTGCTGATAGAGGTGTATTTCCTTGCCGCACCTGCAAGGTTATTTATAGGAACGATTATGCTCTTATTGATCGCTCCAGCTGCCAAAAGAGCTATTCCAACAAGCACAACTACCATTACCGGAATGTAGATAGCCAGGAACGTCTTTATCTGTCTGGCAAAAGAGTTGATGGTGATGTTCATGGTCATATAGCCGATGACATTTCCTGAAGAATCGTAAACTGCAGTGTAATTGGTAGCAGTCCATCCCTGGACAGTTCCATAGGTAACAGGCAGATACCAGTTGGACTTAAGGGTTCTTTCTATCACCTTGGGAGAATCAATGGTGCCATTTTCATCAGACAGCCACATTCCCGGAAGGAAGGCAAAATTTCTGTCATTACCGTCGATGACATAAACAAGTCTTTCATATTCATCATCGAAAAAGGTATAGTATACGTTCTCAAGCTTTGACCTTTCCCTGCAGGTTGTGAGGATGTTCCTGGCATTCATAAATTCATCATCAACCAGCGGCCTTATAATATTCACATACTCATCGGAATACTGCTCATGCCGTATCTCTTCAGGCGTATTATAATAAACGTCCTTTACCTCACTAAAAACTTTTTCCAGGTACTCATCACCTATCAGCGCTGTTGCAAAATCTCCCTCATGAGTCAGTTCCCTTTTGTAGTTTTCAAGGGTCGGATAGATGAAAAGAACTATCTCAACCAGCACCGCCAAAAAAAGGATTATTATCGCACCAAAGAGGATAGCACTTAGTGCCACCCTCTTTAGTGATCTTTTCTTTTTAGTTTCACTACTCTTCATACAGTTTTCCTGTACCAGTCAGATCCAAGGATTTTGAGATCACTTTGGAAACCATGGCTGAGGTGGAGTTTCATCAGGGCTTGCTGCGATTATGTATATGCTGTCAAGTCCTACTCCACCAGTAATGAGCCCAAGTTCCTCAAATGAGAGCTGCTCCATGATGAAATCTGCTGTGTTATAACCTTTTCTTGTCATAGCTATCATCCTCCGATCACTGCTATTTATAGTGTTGCTAAATATTTATACGAAGGATCTGTCACCATGGCAGATTTATTTCAAAAAATCACTTTACGACAAAATATTCTTTCCACTGCTTATAACCTGAAGGAACTGAGGTGAAATGTATAAGGTATCCTGTATTATTCTTTTCCATGACCTTGCAGTACAGTTCTCCTCCGGCTTCTAACTGCATATTGTCGTAGACGTTAAGCTCTGCCTCGGTTTCGATGACAGCCATGTCCTGTCCAAGGGCAGTTATTCCGCCGTAGTGAGATTTCTTTTCACCGTGCTTGCCTTCAACAATATAGAAAGTTACAGGTATGGTCTTTTCAAGTTTATCGGGCAAAGTGCTCTTAACGTCGATAAACAGGTTATAGGGCTCTCCTATACCAACAACCTGGTACAGCTTCATGTCCCCTTTGACACCCTTTGGGTGAACCACAATTTCTTTTGCAATGGACATATCTGAAAGAATTGCTTCCTTGGTAGATCCGGATATAAGGATCTGACCGTTTATGGTATAGCTCTCAACTCTTCCTGTGAGATTTACGTTACTTCCAACAACGCCGTACTTGGTTCGCTTTTCAGAGCCTATATTGCCAACGATGACTTCACCTGTGTTAATTCCGATTCCCATCTCAAGGAGAGGGTAATCTCTTTCGATGTTCCATTTATTGATGGCTTCCATCCTGCTCTGCATATCAAGAGCTGCAGCAACTGCATCCGCAGCGTGGCTTTCGTTGTCAAGCGGCGCTCCAAAGATGGCAAAAATACCATCTCCCATAAACTCTATGATGGTGCCTTCCTTGCTCTGGATGGCATCTGTCATCTCACCAAGGTAATGGTTTAACATGGTGATAAGATCCTCAGGATCCATCCTCTCACTCATGGCGGTAAAGCCTCTTAGATCACTCATCATGACTGTCAGCTCTTTTTTCTTGCCACCAAGTCTAAGGCCATCTGGCGTATCAAGGAGCTGGCGCACAATGTCATCAGAAAGGAATCTTCCAAATGTCTCTGACAGGAGACTGTTTCTAAGTTCAAGCTGTGAATTAAGAGCTCTTATCCTTTCCATGCTCTTTACAGCATCCCTTAGGTCCATAAGTTCACTAAGGTCGCTGAACACTACGATGATCCCAACTTTTTCACCTTTTTCCTGTAAAAAAGATGTAACAACACGAAGCTGCAGCGTCACATCGCCCCTGATATAGGGCACGATTCCCTCGTGGGATCTGGTCCTGTCATACACAGCATCCAAAACCATCTGGGTAAATTCGTCGTTGTCGATGCTGTCAAAGAAACACTCAGCAAACTTCTTTCCGACACAGTCCCCTGGAAGTCCGAGAGTTGTTACAGCTATAGGATTGACATAGTTTATCACGCCATTAA
>CAMVJI010000080.1 GCA_947167765.1 uncultured Butyrivibrio sp.
ATTTTGCTACAAAAGAAAGATTATCATGTAACCCTTAATCCAACCTAAAAACAAGCCACGGGGACGGTTCTGCTGCTGGCGGGGGTGGACAAGTCACGGGGACGGTTCTTTTGGCATAAGCCACGGGGACGGTTCTTTTGGCTGGTTTTGGGAAGCCACGGGGACGGTTCTTTTGGCTGGTTTAGTTTTTCAAAACCAGCCAAAAGAACCGTCCCCGTGGCTTGTCAGATATCACTCTTCAGCTTTGACAAAGCTCTTACTTTTCTCGATTATCTCTTTTGACCAGTCGGCGCCGGTAGATTCCAGTGGGAATTCTTCGAAGTCCTTGGACTGGCTGTGGGTTACAAGTACCATGTCGTTGTCGATATGGACTGTCTGGCCGTACTTATTGGCGAAAAGAGCTGCCATGTTCTTTTCGGCTTCTGATTCAGAGACTTTTTTCTTGGAAGTTCCGGTGATGATGCCGTCTACGTGTACGGAGTATCTGCGGAAGTAGCGCTGCAGGTCATCAATGGAATAATAGTTGGCGGAATATATCCAGATGTCGTAGCCATGGGTGTTAAAGAACCTGAGGAGAGCTGGAATACCAAGTCTCATTCTCTGGTTGCTCTTACCTCCACGAAGTCCTGGAACCTTCTCTATGTAAGGATCATTTGCGTCACGAAGGATCACTTCATCAAGGTCCATGGTAACTCTCTTGTCGTGCTTGGAGTTTTCGATCATGCGCTTTATGTCTGCTGGCGTAGTCATGTTAATGACCTTAACAGGAACTTTTTTCATGCCAACCTTCATGGCTGCAGCCCAGCGGTGGTGGCCATTTATCAGCATATAGCCACTTGGATGTACCTTGCCCACCATAAGCGGCTCCTGGATTGCAGGGTATCCATTCTGGACATTTTCCCTGAACTCATTCTCATATTTGGATATTATCCTGAAGCTCGGACCAATCTCAGGAAAGCAGAACTCATCTTCCGGATTTGGATGGATCTTGTCGCATGGCAGCTTCGTGATAAGGAACCTCTCAAAGACACTTGCAGTAACAGGCACATAAAGTCCCTTCTGACTCTCTATCTCGTTGTAAATCCACTCTTCAAACTCAGTCCTTTTTGGCATATGCGCATCCTTTCACAGATTGACATTAACTAAATAACGACTATGAAATAATTATATCTCATAGTCGTTTTTCGTGCCAATTAATTACCTTGTAAGGTCCTTAACCCACTTATATTTCTTTACCCTTAGCATGACCCAGGGAATCTTTCCAACTTCATCAAGACATGTGCAGGCATATACCGCAAGCGGTGACCAGTGGAAAACAAAGGCTCCGCACAAAGCCAGCGGTATCGCTATCATCCACATACACACAACAAGGCTGTACAGATCAAAAATAGTATCTCCTCCGCCATCCAGAACCCCGTTGATAGTTACAGTATTTACACATCTTCCGATCATGTAAAATGACATGATCACCATCATCCAGATAAGATATTCTCTTGCCTGATCCGTCAATATAACGCCGCCCACCACAACGGGCGTAACAGCAAGAACAATGGCTGTTGAGATAAAACCGATCACAAAGGAAATATTCTTTAGCTTCAGGCCATATTTTTTTCCAAGCTCAAGTCTTCCTGCTCCAAGCTCGTTACCAACGATGATCCCTGCAGCGCTTCCGATACCGTTGCACATGCAGCACACAAGGTCTCTTACAACAGCTGCGATTGAATTAGCCGCAGCAGCATCAACTCCCATATGTCCCATGATGGCAGTGTATGATGTAAATCCTACGCCCCAGCACAGGCACCCTCCCATGAGGGGCAGGCACTGTTTCATAAAATCAAAGAACAGCTCTTTTGGTATCTTAAATAGTCTTGAGAGGGCTGGTCTAATATAATCGGGCTTTGCCGATATGAAAAGACATAACGCCAGCTCGCAGATCCTTGCAATGGTTGTCGAAATGGCTGCGCCTCTTGCCTCCATCCTTGGAAGACCAAACATTCCAAAAATGAACACTGCATTAAAGATGATATTGATAACAACTGCAGCGGAGCTTATGGCAGCTCCCGCCTTAACTCTCTCAGTGACCTTCATGATGGTAAGGTAGCACTGGGAGACTCCGGTAATAAGATAAGACCATCCTGCAATCCTTAAATAATCGCATCCAATCCTGATAAGGTCCTTGTCAGCGGCAAATATTCCCATGAGAACATTGGGTGTAAACTCGCAGGCCAGAAAGAAAAGCACAGAGACAATGCCACAAAACAGCAGCATGATGTTAAAGATGTTCTCAAGTGCCTTCTTATCGCCCTTTCCCCAGTACTGAGCTCCCAAAATAGCTCCAGCAGCAGTAGCTGAAGAAAGAAACATATTCTGCACAAACTGTATCTGGGTTGCCAAAGATACTGCTGTCATCTGTATCTGGGCTACTCTTCCAAGCATCAGCGCATCGCAGGCTGCAACCAGCGCAAGCATCAGGCTCTGAAGCGCAATGGGAAGAGCTATAGTTATGAGGTTTTTGTAAAAGGCCTTGCTATCTATCATAGTTTTATCCATAACAGAACCCTTGGAAACAGCGTCATTAAAAGAGCTATTTCGAAGGGTTCATTTTCTTTTACTCATATAATACTGTCTGTATGGAGTGAGGCGCAAGTGTAAGTCTTGTAGATTCATCGCCTTCACGAAGTTCAACAGGAAGCTCCTCACCAGACTTATTAAGTATGACAACTACCCGCTGCCCATCAGCATTAAGGAAAGCTGCTGCGTCAAGCTTATCTGTATAATTACTGCTCCAGATAAGGTTTGCACCTTCCTTAATGTACCTTGTCAGATGTCCAATGTAGTAGTAGGACAGCTTTTTCTCATAATCTTTGCCGGATTCAAGAGCCTTTATGGGGGCATCGCAGTAGTTTCCTACATGGTTTGGGCCTCCCTGAAAGTCAACGATAAGGTTCCAGTCAAAGATTGCTGTTATTCCGCCCTTTAGATTTCCGATCATCTGGTGGGCGTACATCTCTGCATTCTGTACATCACTGGCATCAGAAAGCCTTGAATACTCAACACAGCCTTCCGTAAAGAAGATCTCTTTTTCAGGAAAATGCTTTCTTATGAGATGGAGGTTTTCAAAATGATCTCCTGTGTACCAGTGAACCGCGCAGCCGGATACGTACTTTTCTGCGTCCTTTCTTTCAAGGATCTCCTTTAATCTTACATAAGAGATTTCCTTGTTGTGATCCCAGACAAAGATCTTCATCTTATCTAGAAGTCCTGCCTTCTCCATAGCAGGTCCTAAGTAATCTGTCACAAACTCTGCTTCATCCTGAGCCGTGTAGATGCAGGAATCCCAGGTCTGAGTTGCCATGGGTTCATTCTGGATCGAGGTAAAAGAAATATCAATTCCGATACTTCTATACTCTTCAATAAATCTTACATAATACTTAGCCCAAAGCTCTTTATACTCATCCCTAAGCTTACCGCCGTGGTTCATCTCCCCGTTGGTCTTCATAAATGGAGGAGGTGACCAGGGCGCCATCATAAGGACCGGCTGTCTGCCAAGCTTTTGGGTAGCTGCCTCTATCATGGGAATGATCTCTTTTTTATCATGAGAGATATCAAAGGTGTCTAAGGTCTCATCCCCTTCTTCGATATAGGTGTAATTGCCAAGGGCAAAATCACAGCTGTTCATGTGAATGCGCCCCATTGTATAGCGAAGACCAGAATCTCCATAAAGATCCTCGATGAGGTTATCTTTTTTGTCCTCCGGAAGGCCCATATAGGTATGGGCTGCAGCCTCAGTGAAGGCTCCTCCAAAACCTCTGATGGTGGTCTCCTTTTCATCGGGATAGATGACAAGCTGCTTCATTTCCTTTGCAGCAGTGACTTCTCCAGCGATCTGCTCTGCCCAGAACAGGCCCCTGCTGGTATCTGTCTCGATAATTTTTATATTTTTCATTACGAATCCTTTGCTTTTGTGGACTCGCGCGGGATTATCCTTCCGTTTAAGGTTATCAACTCGCCAGATTCTCCGTTTATCATCTTAACGAGCTTATCTACTGCTATTACGCCCTGTTTTTCAAAGAAGGTACGAATAGTGGTGATGGAGGGGCTTACAAGTCTTGTAAGCTCGATATCATCACATCCTATGACATTTACCTGGTCTGGAACACTTACGCCTCCATCTCTGAAGGCCTCAGATGCACCTATGGCACTTAAGTCATTGGCTGCAAAAACAGCATCTGGCAAAGGCTTACCTGAATCCAAAAATTCTGTTACAGAATCATAGGCAGCCTTTCGCTCAAATTCACCACGTAATATATAATCATCAGATACGGTGATCCCAGCCTTCTTAAGTTCATCAAAAAAGCCTTTCTTACGCTCACCAGCATCGTAGTTGGTTTTTTCACCTTCTATAAACATGAATTTCTTGTGCCCCAGCTCCAAAAGGAACCTGGCAGCCTTCTGTCCTCCATTGTAGGAGTCAAACACCACGCTGGATGACTTGTCTCCTACAAGAATCCTGTCTATGTAGACAGTTGGAATACCCTGGTTCTTGAGGACCTCCACCTGGTCACTGCCTATGGCTCCGTTAAGGATAATAGCTCCATCAACTCTGTGTCCCATGATGTTTGCCATGATATGTCTGGCGTCGTAGCTTAAAAAGATCTCCAGCTCATATCCATTATCCTTGCAGGCGTTGTATATGGAATCAGACAGTTCACCGTAGTAAGGTCCTCTGATGGCACCAAGGAAAAGTCCTAAAACGCCGGTAGCTCCAGCTTTTAAATTCCTGCCGTTAAGGTTTGGAGTATAGTTAAGCCTTCTGGCTACCTCCAGGATCCTCTCCTTGGTATCAGGGTGAAGAACATTCACGTTATTCAAGGCATTGGAAACAGTAGATATTGATACCCCCGCTTCTCTAGCCACATCTTTAATTGTTATTTTTCTGTTTTCGTTAGACAAAGTAGGTTACTCCTTCATCTAGACATTATACCACACCAATTACTTGTAATCGTACTCTTCGCAGTAAGCAAGCCACTGCTTTGTGTACTCTTCACGGCACTTATCAATGCCAGCTTCTTTCATCTTGCTTCTGAACTCTTCTACTGCTGCGTCAACATCATCAACAAGACCTGCCTCAAGAGGAGCAAGGTACTGTCTCATAACGTTACTTACAGCTGATCTCTCAGCACTGTATGAGTCATAGTTCTCTGAAAAGCCATCATAGATATTTACGTTAGGGAACTTGGTCTTTGCGCCAAGTGCTGCGTACTTGTCAAACATCTCCTGAAGAGCTACGTCTGTCTTCTGAGGAAGCTTGGTCTCTCCATTTCTGATATTCCATGTGTTGAAGCCTTCGTAAGGGAATGTAGGTGTCTCGCCTGCCTCTTCCTGAAGGTTCTTGTAGATTCCATCAACTACATCGTAGTGTGTTCCTTTGATACCATACTGAAGGATTGCGTTTGTCTCTTCGTCGCAAAGAAGTGTCTGAAGAACAAGAAGTGCTCTCTCAGGATCCTTGCAGCCTCTTACGATTGCTGTTCCGTTCTGTGTAGCATGTCCAGGATAAATGATTCCGTTTGTCTCACCATATGCAACATATGCTGACTCCCAGCCCTGTCCTGCATTCTCAAAATCTGCGATAGCTGTAACCTGCTTGTTAGGATTCTGTCCAGCAACCTCTGCTACGCAAAGACCGTTCTTGTATGCGTCAGAGTTGTTAGTATCTGAAAGTGCACTCTTACTCCAGAAGCCAAGATCTGCCCACTTCTTCATGAGCTTCATATCATCTACAAAATCATCTGAGTACCAGTAATCATAAACATCTGTAGGTGTGTCATAGTTTGCTGCAAGACCGTAGTCAAGACCATTGTTAGCAACCCAAGGATACTTGAAGTTAAGAGCCCATGCTGCATCAAAACCTGTCTTAAGTCCCTGGCTCTCTTCTGTTGTTACAGTAAGAAGTCCCTGGTTTGGCTCGTTCTCTTTGATACCAAGAAGATATGCCTCAAGGTTCTCAAGCGAATCAGGTACAGGAAGATCGTACTTAGCACGAAGGTCTTCTCTGTACTTAACGCCGTTACATACATACTCAGCCCATGTATTAGGTACAGCATAGATCTTGCCATCTACCTTGCACATGTTAAGAGCACCGTCACCAACAGTTGCCTTAAGCTCAGGAGCAACAGTATCAAGCATCTCATCGAGCTCTTCGAAAGCTCCGCTACTTGCAAGCTGTCCATAGTTGAGCCAGTTAGCGATGTAGATAAGATCTGCACTCTGGGCTGTGATCTCGTTAGCATATTTCTGCTGGAAATCTGTCCATGTTGAGAACTGCATATCAACTGTTGCATTGCACTTCTCAAGTAGCTTTTCATTGATAGCATCCTCAACAAGCTCTTCATCCTGTGGAGCATCGCCCATTACGTAGAACACAAGGTCAACCTGCTGTGAGAGATCAAGCTCTTTTGCCTCTGTCTCTGCAGGTGCCTCTGTAGTTGCAGCTTCTGTAGAAGCCTCTGTCTGAGGGATCTCTGTAACCCCTTCAGCCTCCAGCTGATCAGCTGCTGACTGAGCTGCGCCGCCACAACCTGTGATGACTCCAGCTACCATTGCCATTGACAACAATACACTTAAAACTTTTTTCTTCATATTTTGCCTCCTTTTTATATAAAATATGAAAACGTTTTTATAAACATCCCTAAGGACTTGTAACAAGGAAGTTCTGCTCACTCGCTGCGCGAGTGCCAGAACACGTTCGAACCAGATTCGATAAGACCTCGTCAGGTTCTCTCAGCCTTTTACTGCACCAACAGTGATTCCTGAAACGAAGAATCTCTGTACAAATGGATAGAACAAAAGCACTGGTCCTGTTGCTACTACTGCCATTGCCAACTTAACTGACTCTGTGGGAAGGTCAGCTGTCTTCATGCTGACGTTACTTGCCATCTGCTTCATTGCAGTTGTGGCATTAAGAAGGTCATACAGATAGAACTGCAGCTGCCAGGTGGATGAATTGGTACTGAACATTGAAGATCTGTACCAGTCATTCCAATAGCCGAGGGCCAGGAAAAGACCTACTGTTGCAAGTCCCGGTTTAAGAACCGGAAGTACAATCCTGAAGAAGATGGTAAAATGTCCAGCACCATCTATCTTGGCTGACTCTGTAATAGCATCCGGAACCGCTCCAACGATAAATGTCCTCATAAGGATTACAAGGAAGGGACTCATAAGAGCCGGAAACCAGATTGCCAGTGTTGATCCCTTTAAGTTGAGTACATTGGCGTACATCAGATACCATGGGATCATACCGCCTCCAAAGATGCTGGTGAAATAAATAAGAAATGAAACGGTATTTCTGTACTTAAACTCTTTTCTTGAGATAACATAGCCAGTTAAAGTTATCATCATAAGTCCAAGGCCTGTACCTACAACTGTGTAGTAAAGAGTCATCTTGTAGGCCTGGAGTATATCTTTTGGCGACTTAAAAATGGTCTGATAAGCGGATAGTGTGAAATCTCTTGGAAGAAGAGAATATCCCTTTATAAGGATCGTCGAGTTATCTGTAAATGATCCTGACACGATGATGATGAAAGGGAGCACGCACACTATGGATCCAATCGCAAGCAGTATGTAAGCTATAGCTTCAAAGATCTTGGTCCCAGTGGACTTTTTTATGGTCTTTGGGGCTGATGGTTCGTAGTCTAAATCTTTTGCCATGTCTTTCTCCTTCCTTAGAACAGTGCGTACTCTGGATTTCTCTTTTTAACAACATAGTTTACAAGGACAATGATCAAAAATCCGAACAGTGACTGGTAAAGACCAGCAGCAGTTCCAAGGCCGATTGAAAGTGGCTGTGTCATTGTGATCCTGTACACATATGTGTCAAAGATATCCGTTGCGTTGAACAATACTCCGTTGTTACCAATAAGCTGGTAGAACAGCTCGAACTGGCCCTTCATGATACTTCCAAGTGCGTAGAGCAAAAGGATTATGAAGGTTGGCTTGATGTGTGGCAAAGTGATGTACCAGATCTGCTGAAGATCGTTTGCTCCGTCAACTCTTGCTGCCTCGTAGATCTCGTTGTCAATTCCCATGATGGTGGCAAGGTACACAACCATTCCATATCCGATATTCTTCCATAAGTAGAAGAAGATTATGAGAAATGGCCAGTAGCCTGGGGTGTTGTAAAAGTCAATCCTGTCTCCACCAAAGCCAGTGATGATGTTATTGATAAGTCCGTACTGATACTCAAATACGTTGTAGACAATAACTTTTAAAATAACAAACGATACGAAATATGGCATGAACATCAGTGTCTGTGAAGTCTTTTTAAACCACTTAACTGTCACCCTGCTAACAAGGATTGCAAAGATGATCTGAAGTATATTGCCAATTCCTATGAACACCACGTTGTAAAGAACTGTGTTCTTGGTAAGTCTGAAAAGGTCTGCCTTGATCAAAAACTCAAAGTTCTTAAATCCAGTGAAAGGACTGGACCAAAGGCCGTCTCTAAAGTTAAATGATGTGAATGCAAAGTACACACCCAGCATCGGCAGGTAGTTGTTGATCATGAAGTAGACAAATGTCGGTATCAGCATGACAAACAGTACCCAGTTTCTCTTTATCTCTACTAATAGTCCATGCTCGCGATATTTCTTACGTTCTCTGCTCTCAAGTACCTTGATGTAGATATAAGCTGCCAGTGAAACGATCAACTCGATAAACACCACTGCAGATGGAAGAAAACCCGTCATTCCAAATCTTAAGTTGGAAAAGATCACAAACACGATTGTTGCTAGAGCTGCTATGAACTCAAATAAAAAAGCACATTTTCCAGCGGCTAAAAGTGAAAGCTCACCCTTCCCCTTTCTGTTCCTGCTGGCCATAAAAGTTCTTATGATGTAGGCTACGTTAAAGTAGATCGCAGCCGCCATAAGGATCAGAAGCACCATGGATGGCAGTCCCAGAACTCCCTGGTTTGAATACTGGACAAAGGACAAAAGATTGTACAGGTTGTACCCTGTAAGGAGATCGCCTGCCATCTCTTTTGTCACGCCAATCCTGGAAAAGAGAGTAACCAGGTTGACTACCTTGATCCAGTTAAAAATAGGGAGAGAAAGAATAAGAATGAAAGCACTTATTCCCGATATCCATCTGCCTCCAGATATCCATTTATTCCTCATATAAAGCCTCCCAAATACTAGTTAAATCGCGAATAAAAACGTTTTTATTATCTTGTAAGCAAATACTAGCACAATGCATACAAGTTTGGCAATATACTTTAATGATTTTTGGCATTTTAGACATATTGACAAGTAAAAATTCCGCAAATTATACAAAAACGTTTTTATTTTATCAAAATTTATTTTAATCTCTTCAATCCTTAAATTTTGATTAAATTAACCGAAAAACATCCCCCACTTCATCCAATCGGTATATGATATATATATGTGCGGTATGATGTTCGCAATAGGAGATTGGAGACTATAAAATGGCTGAAAACTTTCAATTAGTATTTACCAACGACAACTGCGTTGGCTGTAACAAATGTATCAGTGCTTGTAGCTGTATGGGTGCATGTGTGTCTGGAGAGCCTGACGCCGATGGCTTATCCAAGATCCAGGTCGACTCCAGCAAGTGTATTGCCTGCGGTGCATGTTTTGATGCCTGCGAGCACGATGCAAGAGAATACAATGACGATACAGAGAGATTCTTTGAAGACCTTAAGAGAGGCGAAAAGATATCTATCCTCATCGCTCCAGCCTTTCTTGCAGACTATCCAAGAGAGTACGAATCTGCTCTTGGTGGCCTTAAAAAAATGGGCGTAAACAGAATGATCAGTGTATCCTTTGGTGCAGACATCACAACCTGGGCATATATCAACTATATAAAACAGCATAACTTCCTTGGGGGCATTTCCCAGCCCTGCCCTGCTGTTGTAGGTTACATTGAAAGATACCTGCCTCAGCTTCTTCCAAAGCTCTTCCCGGTACAGAGTCCTCTTATGTGCGCTGCGGTCTATGCCAGAAAAGAGATGGGAATAAAGGATAAGCTGGCATTTATCAGCCCATGTATCGCTAAAAAGATGGAAATTGATGACCCTAATAACAAGGGGCTTGTTCAATATAACGTAACCTTCAATCACATGATGAAATATATGAAGGAGCATAACATCTCTGGCAGTCCTGTAACAGATGAAATCGAGTATGGTCTTGGTTCCATCTATCCTATGCCAGGCGGACTTAAGGACAATGTTTACTGGCTCCTTGGAAGCGACGCCTTCATCAGACAGATCGAGGGCGAGAAGCACATGTATCACTTCCTTGAGAAAAACGCTGACAGGATCAAGGGTAACAAGACTCCATTCCTGTTTATCGATGCACTGAACT
>CAMVJI010000081.1 GCA_947167765.1 uncultured Butyrivibrio sp.
TACATGGTTGAAAAATACAGACAGCTTAATGAGTCTGCCAAGAAAGGGCAGATCCTTTTTGTGGGCTCATCGTTGATGGAGCATTTCCCAATAAATGAGATATTGATGAGCAGAGGCCTTGATATAAAGATTTATAACAGGGGCATCAGTGGATACACGATTCCGGAACTTCTTGAGTCCATGGATGAGCAGATCTTTGACCTTGAGCCCTCAGTGATATTTATCAACATCGGAACTAATGATATCAGCCGGCCTGAAGAGACAGCAGAAGGTTTTGAAGCTGACTACAGGAATGTTCTTTCCCAGATAAAAGAAAGACTGCCTAAAACAAAAGTATATGTAATGGCCTATTATCCGGTTAACGTAGAACTTGCGAAAAAAGTAGTTGCCTGGCCTGAGGCACCACTGGCAGCAGAGCTTCGCCTTCAGAGACTTGATAAAGCAAACGCAATTGCAGAGAGCCTGGCAAAAGAGATGGGCTACGAGTTCATAAACGTTAATGATGGTCTTGCCGGAGTTGACGGACAAACTCTTAGGGAGTATTCTACTGACGGAATACACTTGTGGCCTAAGGCCTACGAGATCATTTTTGACAATATGAGTAAATACATCTTTTAAAGAGAAAAAGATGCGTCTTTAGGAAACGTAAAATGAAACGCGTTGATTTTGAAAACGGAAAAACTTTAAATAACATTCTAGCTACAGCCCTTCCGATGCTGGTGGCCCAGATCATAAATCTTTTGTACAACATCGTTGACAGAATATACATAGCCCGTATCCCGGAGATAGGCACAGTAGCCCTTGGTGCGGTTGGTCTTTGTTTTCCTATAGTGATCCTGACTACAGCATTTACCAATATGTTCGGGAGTGGCGGAGCGCCTTTATTTTCAATTGCAAGAGGACAAAAGAATGAAGAAAGAGCGAGGGAGATCCAGAACACCTCGTTCTTTTTACTGATTGTTACAGGAATCCTTCTTATCATTGTGGGAGAGATTTTTGGAAGACCAATCCTTGCAGCCTTTGGAACTTCAGAAGCAGCCATGGTCTATGCTCTTCCTTATCTTAGGATCTACATGCTTGGAACGATCTTTTCCATGATCTCCACAGGAATGAATCCCTTTATAACAGCCCAGGGCTATGCAGTTATAGGAATGACCACAATTGTGGTGGGGGCAGCAGCCAACATCATCCTTGACCCCATCTTTATCTTTGTCTTTGGCCTTGGTCCGGAGGGGGCAGCTATTGCAACTGTGATCTCACAGGCCCTTTCTGCGATATATGTTCTGAGATTCTTTTTTGGAGACAGATGTACATATAACCTTAAGATCATGTCAGCTTCTGAGATAAAAAACTGTGGCAAGACAGCAAGAAGCATCATAGGTCTTGGAACAGCAGCCTTTATCATGCAGTTTACCAATGCAATGGTATCAGTGTCCTGCAACAGTGTCCTTTCAAACGTAGGTGGCGACCTGTACGTCTCTGTGATGACAATGGTAAACTCTGCCCGCCAGATGATGGAAACACCGATCCTTGCCATATCTGAGGGAACCTCTCCCATCATCAGCTACAACTATGGAGCAAGGCGTTTTGATAAGATCAAGCGCTCCATAGCCATCATGGTGGCCATGGACTTTGGCTATACCTTTATCGTATGGACGTTTATCCGTCTGTTTCCAGCAGCTGTTATCGGAGTCTTTAGTAATGATAGGACGATTCTTGCGGATGCCATTCCTGCCTTTAACCTGTATTTTTCGACATTTATTTTCATGACCTTCCAGCACTCCGGACAGGTGGTATTTAAGTCATTAGGACGAAAGGGACACGCAATTTTCTTTTCACTGTTCCGAAAGGCATTCATCGTTGTTCCGCTCACTTACATGCTTCCTTACCTCTTCCACATGGGAACAGACGGAGTCTTTGCGGCTGAGCCCATCAGCAACGTTATTGGTGGCACAGCCTGCTTTGTGACAATGTTATTCACGGTCAGGAAAATGGCGAAAAATAAAAATTAATAAAAACACTTTTAGGGGTTTACGAAAACGATTTTATATAAGATACTATTAGCGCAGCGAAAACGTTTAAGATTTTGAGATTTTTGGAGGATTTAATGGCAGGAAAAGTTTTTGACGCCGATAAATTTGCAGAGGTTGCACGCCGCAGTGTTGCAGAGGGTGCAGTACTTCTTAAAAATGATGAAAATGTTCTTCCCCTTGCGAAAGGCACTAGGATAGCTCTCTTTGGAAGAAGCCAGTACAACTATTATAAGAGTGGTACAGGTTCAGGAGGTATGGTCAACACCAAGTATGTGATCGGTGTTAAAGAGGCCCTTACTGAGGATAAGAGATTTACACTTAATCAGGAGCTTATAGATACATATGATGCCTGGATTGGGGATCATCCTTTTGACAAGGGTGAAGGCTGGGCTTCAGAGCCATGGTTCCAGGAAGAGATGGACATCACACCTGAGTTTGCAAAAAAGATCGCAGCAGATTCTGATGTAGCCGTTGTCCTAATCGGAAGAACCGCAGGTGAGGACCAGGATAACAGCTCAAAGCCCGGAAGTTTTCTTTTAACAGATAAAGAGAAGGAAATGCTTGAGGCTGTAACAGGAGCCTTCGATAAGACAGTAGTTCTTTTGAACGTGGGCAACATCATAGATATGAAGTGGGTTTCAGAGTATAACCCATCAGCAGTTATGTACATCTGGCAGGGCGGTCAGGTAGGTGGATACGGCGCAGTTGACGTGTTGTCCGGAGATGTTAACCCTTCAGGCAGGCTTACAGATACTATCGCAAAAGACATAAAGGACTACCCTTCAGATACATCCTTTGGCAGCAAGGAGAGGAACATCCAGCAGGAAGACATCTACGTTGGATACCGCTATTTTGAGACCTTTGCAAAAGACAAGGTCCTCTATCCCTTTGGATTTGGACTTTCATACACTACTTTTGATATAGCTGTTAAGTCTTTTAAATGTGATGAAACTGGAGCTTCTATCGAAGTTACAGTGACTAATACAGGAGACAAAAAAGGCCAGCAGGTTGTTCAGGTTTACGCAGGTAAGCCACAGGGCGGACTTGGCAATCCAGCAAGAGAGCTTATTGCTTTTGATAAGACAAAAGAGCTTGAACCAGGCCAGTATGAGAGCTTTGTATTTGATATTTCAGCTTATGAACTTGCAAGCTTTGATGACAGCGGTGTTACAGGCCACAAGAACGCTTACGTACTTGAGAAGGGCAACTACTCCTTCTATGTTGGAAGCGATGTAAGAAGTGCAGTAAAGGCCGCTGATCAGGAAATTGATGAAACAGTAGTGGTGGAGCAGCTTACAGAGACTCTTGCTCCAACTATTGACTATAAGAGAATGAAGGCCGCATCAAACGGCGAAAGATTTACAGTAGAATATGAGGATGTACCAGTTGCCACAGTTGATCCTGAGCAGGTGCGCATAGCTGAGCTTCCAAAAGAAATAGCTCAGACCGGAGATAAGGGATACAAGCTGACTGATGTATACCATGGCAAGGTATCCATGGATGACTTCATTGCACAGCTTTCAGATAAGGATCTTGTCTGCATCTGCAGAGGTGAGGGTATGAGCTCACCTAAGGTTACTCCTGGATGCGGCGGAGCTTTTGGAGGAGTTACAGATTCACTCCTTTCCTTCGGTATTCCTGTAGCATGCTGTTCTGACGGACCATCCGGAATCAGAATGGATTCAGGTAAGACAGCCTTTGCTATGCCAAATGGAACCTGCCTTACATCAACCTGGAATATGGACCTTCTTGAAGAGCTGTACAAGTGGGAAGGTCTTGAACTTAGAAAGAACAAGATAGATGTCCTTTTGGGACCTGGAATGAACCTTCACAGACATCCGCTTAACGGCAGGAACTTTGAGTATTTCTCAGAGGATCCATTCCTTACAGGAAAAAGCGCAGCAGCACAGCTTAAGGGCATGCATCAGATCGGTGTTACAGGAACCATCAAGCACTTTGCGCTGAACACTCAGGAAACAGGAAGGCGTTTTGTTGAGCACGTTGCATCCCAGAGAGCCATCAGACAGATATACCTTAAGGGATATGAGATTGCAGTAAAAGAGGCCGGTGCTCACGCTGTAATGAGCTCCTATGGCGTAGTTAACGGATATTACACCTCATCAAGCTATGACCTGATCACCAGGATCCTCAGAAACGAATGGGGCTTTGAAGGCATCATCATGACCGACTGGTGGGCTGAGGCAGGTAAGTTCGGACAGGGCAAAAGAACTGATACTGCATCTGTAGTAAGAGCCCAGAATGACCTTTACATGGTATGCGGCGATTCTGAGAATAACTCAAACGGCGATAACTCTGACGAGGCTCTGGCTGCAGGAGATGTAACAAGAGCAGAATTCCAGAGATGCGCAGCAAACATCTGCAGGTTCGTCATGAACAAGCCTGTATTTGCAAGATATATTGGAGAGGGCAATGAACTGGATCTCAAACTTGAAGAGGATGCAGATGAGGAAGAGATTCTCTTTGATAAGATGATCGACTGTAGAGTTGGCGATGACGGCGTTGGAAAGGTTGATGTAAGCAGTATAGTAACCGCTAGAAATACCACCAACATGGTATCTGTGGCCTTCAAGAAGTGGGGCTATTACAAGCTTACAATGACAGTAAGAGCCAACACCAAGAGTGATCTTGCCCAGATTCCTCTTACCATCACCAAGGGCAAAGAGGTTGTAGGAATGATTACTCTTGCAGGCCATGAGAAAGAGTGGAAGACTATCGAAATGGATATCAGTCCTAGCTTTTCAACCTTCTACTTAAAGCTCTATTTTGCTCAGGACGGAATGGAGATAAAAGACATGACCATTACCCTTGAAAAAGCTCTGGATGTATGGCTCGATGATATGGACTAAGAAAAAATAAAAAACCCTACCTGCCGAGGCTTGGCGATGAGCCTTAAGGCAGGAGGGTTTTTATTATGTCATTTCGTTACGCAGACATTTTGATCACTCTTTTCCGCTCCAGCAGTAAGTGCAGAGCTTGCATGGCTCTATAGGAATAGCTTCCACCATGTCGTCGAGTCTGTGATAGTGCAGGGATGTGAAATTAAGTTCTTTTCTGATCTCCTCAAGCATTGCTGCGTACTGAGGTGAATCAGGATCTGTGTATTTTCTTACGGTCTCCTCATTAGGTGAAGGATAACCCTCGAGCTTTTCAATGACTCTTCTTGTGATGAGCTCCATCTCTGTATTGGACCTTGAGAAGTTAAGGTACTTACAGCCGTAGATAAGAGGTGGGCAGGCAGGCCTTATATGAACTTCGCTGGCGCCGCTCTTATAAAGGAATTCTGTGGTCTCACGCAGCTGTGTTCCCCTTACGATGGAATCATCTATAAGAAGAAGGCTCTTGTTCTTGATGAGCTGGTTAACTGGGATAAGCTTCATCTTGGCTATAAGGTCACGCCTTGACTGGATAGTAGGCATAAATGATCTTGGCCATGTGGGAGTATATTTTACAAATGGTCTTGAATAAGGGATTCCTGAGGTGTTGGAATATCCAATCGCATGTGCTACTCCGGAATCAGGTACTCCTGCTACAAGGTCTGGGTGAAGCCCTCTTTGCATGTCACGCTCAGCAAGCTTGGCTCCGCAGCCGTACCTCATTGTCTCTACGCTGAGTCCCTCGTAGGTTGATGCAGGGAATCCATAGTAGATCCACAGGAAAGTACAGATCCTCATGTCGTCAAAGGCAGGAGCAACGATCTCTACTGACTCGGGAGTAATGTATGCAATTTCTCCAGGGCCAAG
This sequence comes from uncultured Butyrivibrio sp., assembly GCA_947167765.1. Taxonomy (GTDB): domain Bacteria; phylum Bacillota; class Clostridia; order Lachnospirales; family Lachnospiraceae; genus Butyrivibrio. The sequence goes on from CAMVJI010000081.1 coordinate 5,795, forward strand.
TTCCTTGTATGGGTCATATCCAAGATTTAAATAGGAAAAACTTTCAAAGCAGACACAGTAACCTTCGTCTTTGTGACCAATTTCCACAGGTGTTCTTCCGTAGCGGTCTCGTGCAGCGTAGATACCCTCTGTTGTCATCAGAAGCAGGGACATTGAGCCCTTGATGATCTCCTGGGCATATCTGATGCCCTCCACAATGGTTACTTTTTGATTGATGATAGAAGCTACAAGCTCGGTAGGATTGATGTCGCCGCCGCTCATCTCAAGAAAGTGAGAGCGATTATCGGCAAAGAGCTTGTTTGTGATCTCGTCGATGTTGTTGATCTTGCCAACTGTTGTTATGGCATAAGTTCCGTGATGGGAGCGAACAATAAGCGGCTGTGGCTCAAAGTCTGAAATACAGCCAATTCCTAAATGCCCCTCCATTTTCATCATATCGTCTTCGAATTTCGGTCTGAAATAAGAGCGCTCAATGTTGTGGATAGAGCGGTCGAACCCTTTCTTCTTGTCGTACACAGCCATTCCTGCGCGACGGGTTCCTAAATGTGAGTGATAGTCGGTTCCGTAGAACAGGTCAAAAACCGCACTTTCACGAGATGCAACGCCAAAAAATCCTCCCATGGAATCCTCCTGTTGTTACCATATGATAAACGATTACGGAAACAATAATAACACAGTCATCTCTAAATGTGTGTGACTAATTTCTTAATATTTTTGAACAGATTCATTAATGTTATCATAGCATTATGACAGAATATAAAAGTTGCACGCTGTGCCCAAGAAACTGCAAAGTGGACAGAACTGCCAGCATAGGCTACTGCAAAGTGCCAGATACTTTAAAGGTTGCCAGGGCAGCGCTTCATATGTGGGAGGAACCCTGCATCTCCGGGAAAAGAGGCTCTGGCACCATCTTCTTTTCTGGCTGCAACATGGGCTGTGTTTTTTGTCAGAACAAAAAGATAAGCCGCGGTGAAACCGGACTTTTCATAGATAAAGAGCGCCTTATAGAGATCTTTTTTGAACTTAAGGAGAAAGGCGCAAACAACATAAACCTGGTGACTGGGGATATGTTCATTCCAACCATTAGAGAGGCTATAAAGGAATCAAAAAATAGGGGCTTTGACCTTCCATTTCTCTTTAACACATCTTCGTATCTTAACCTCGATACGGTAAAGAGCCTTGAGGGCCTTATTGATATCTATCTTCCGGACTTTAAGTACATAAGGGATGAGGATGCGGTCAGATACAGCAGTGCCCCAGGATATGTCAATGCTGCAAAAGAGGCTATTGATGAGATGGTCCGCCAGTGCCCGGAAAATCTCTTTTTCCCGGAAGAGGATGGGGATACGATCATGAAAAAGGGCGTGATAGTAAGGCACCTTCTGATGCCGGGAATGCTGATCCAGGCCAAGCTCATAGTTAAATATCTGTATGAGCATTACGGCGATGGAATTTATCTTAGTCTCATGAACCAGTACACTCCAAATGGGGAGCTTTTAGGCTGCCCTGAGATTGACAGGAAGGTCAGCAAAAGAGATTACGACAGCTTAATAGCATATGCACAGACACTGGGGATCACCAATGCTTTTGTCCAGGTTGGGGAAACTGCAGATGAGAGTTTCATCCCGGAATTTGACTGCGAGGGGGTCATAAACAACAATGGCAAATTATGATACAATTAAGATTCAGGAAGAGCTGTTTACAAGGCAGGACATTAAGTACAGGGATTTTCAGGCAGGCCTTATTCCTGGCAAGACTTCGGAGGTTATGATAGGAGTCAGAACGCCGCAGCTTAGGGCTCTGGCAAAAGTTATTTCAAAGGATGGAGACTATGAAGAGTTCCTAAGAGATCTTCCTCACAAATACTTTGATGAGGACCAGCTCCACGCCTTTATCATCTCCGGTATCAAGGACTATGACAGGGCAATGGAGGAACTTGAAGCATTTCTTCCCTATGTGGACAACTGGGCAACCTGCGATCAGATGTCGCCCAAGGTGTTTAAAAAGAACAAAAAGGATCTTCTTAAACACATAAAAGACTGGATAAAGTCAGATAAGACCTACACCATCCGTTTTGGCATAGGAATGCTTATGGAGCACTTCCTTGATGAGGACTATGACATTAAGTACCCCAAGATGGTGGCGGCTCTTCGCTCAGATGAGTACTATGTCAACATGATGATCGCCTGGTACTTTGCAACAGCGCTGGCTAAGCAGTATGACAGCATACTTCCGTTTATAGAAGGTAAAAAGCTGGACGATTGGACTCACAACAAGGCCATTCAGAAAGCGGTAGAGAGCTATCGGATAACTCCGGAGCAAAAAGAATATTTAAAGACATTAAAGATCAAGGCAAAAAAGGGGGATAACAGGAAATGATCAAGACATTCAAGATGAAGCTCTACGAGGGACAGGAGAAGGAGTATGAGAGGCGCCACAATGAGCTGTGGCCAGAGATGATCGACATGATCCACGAGCATGGCGGCAAGAACTACACCATCTGCCTGGATAAAGAGACGCTTACACTTTTTGGATACATTGAGATTGAGGATGAGGAGCTCTGGAACAAGGGCGCAGACACAGCCATAAACAGAAAATGGTGGGACTTCATGGCAGACATTATGGAGACCAATCCTGACAACAGCCCTGTTGCTGTTGATCTGCCAGTTCTTTTCCACCTGGATTAATTTTTTTTAGATACAAATGGAGGACAATTTATGGATTATCAGGCAAGATACGAGGAGTGGCTTAGTAAGCTTTCAGATTTTGACCCATTAAAGGTAGAACTTGTTGCCATCGCATCAGATGAAAAGGATAAGGAGGAGAGATTCTATCAGGATCTGTCCTTTGGTACAGCAGGCCTTCGCGGTAAGGTTGGAGCTGGAACAAACCGCATGAACTTCCTTACAGTTGGTAAGGCTTCCCAGGGCGTTGCGGACTATATCGTTTCAAAGGGTCAGGAAGCCATGGACAAAGGCGTTGTTATCGCCCATGATCCAAGACATTTTTCAAGGGAGTTTTCAGAGCTGGCAGCAGGTATCTTTGCGGCTAATGGCATCAAGGTTTACACCTTCCCAAGCCTTCGTCCAACACCTGAGCTTGCATTCATGATAAGGAGACTTGGTACTGTATCAGGCATCAATATCACAGCATCTCATAACCCTAAGGATTATAACGGTTACAAGGCATATTGGGACGATGGATGCCAGGTTTCAGCTGAGGTTGCTGATGGCATGACAAAGTGCATAAACGCCGTAGATATCTGGACAGGAATAAAGAAATCAGACTATAACGAGGGCGTTAAAGCTGGCAAGATTATTGTCCTTGGACAGGAATATGACAGGGAATATCTTGATAAGATCGAGAGCCTTGCAATCCATGAAGGAGATGAACTTGATCTTTCTATTCCGCTTGTTTACACACCTCTTAACGGATGCGGATCAATTCCATTTAGACAGATGCTCAACGACAGGGGCTTTACTAACTGGAAGATCGTTCCTGAGCAGGAAAATCCAGACCCTGACTTTACTACCGTAGGATACCCTAATCCAGAGGATCCAAAGGCATTTGCTCTTTCAGAGAAGTATGGAAGAGAGTTTGGAGCAGAGCTCCTTATGGCGACAGATCCTGACTCAGACAGATTTGCCATTGAGATCAGAGATGACAATGGAAACTATGTTCCACTTAACGGTAACCAGACTGGATACCTTCTTGTTAACTATGTTCTTGAGGGACACAAGAGTGCTGGCACACTTCCAGCTAAGGGCGCTATGGTCAAGTCCATTGTTACATCAACTCTTTCAACCATAATCGCCAAGGCTTACGGCGTTGAGATGTTTGAGACCCTTACAGGATTTAAGAATATCTGTGGTAAGATTCCTTACCTTCATGAAAATGGCTATCAGTATCTCTTTGGATATGAGGAGTCAGTAGGCTACGCTATCTGCGAAGACATAAGAGACAAGGACGGAATCTCAGCAGGAATGATGGTTGCTGAGGCAGCAGCTTATTACAGAAAACAGGGCAAGACCCTTTGGGATGTACTTAATGAGATCTATGCAAAGTACGGATTCTTTGCTGAGGATGAGCCAAACCTTGTGCTTGAAGGAATTGCAGGACAGCAGCGTATTTCACGCATGATGAAGTTCTTCAGGGATAACATTCCTACAGAGGTTGCAGGCGCAAAGGTTGATAAGGTCATCGACTATATCAACGGCTACGAGGACATTCCACCTCAGAACGCAATCAGGCTTTTCCTTGATAACGGCTCATGGTTTGCAGTAAGACCAAGTGGAACAGAGCCAAAGATCAAGTTCTACTTCTACTCAAACAGAAGCTCCAGAGAAGAAGCTCTTAAAGTCAACGCTGATATCAAGAAAGAGATTTTAGATCTCCTTAGTTCAGTTGAGTAAGGAGGGATAGTTTATGTGCCTTTCTACAGCTTTTAGAGATTCAAACCCGGATGAGGTGCTGATGGAGTATGTAAGCAGCATCAACATTGACGGTGAGAACATCACCCTGACAGATCTTATGGGTGAGAAAAAGACCTTTAAGGGAAGCCTTAAGTTTGCGGACCTTAC
>CAMVJI010000082.1 GCA_947167765.1 uncultured Butyrivibrio sp.
CGAAACACAGTCCTACTCCAAGTAATGAAGCAATATCCACAACATTTCCCCCTTTTATTATTTGAAAATTTCAATATTTTTAATAATTTCAGCGGTATTTGAAATTAAATTTCTGTATACCCTAATTTTAACACTTTTGCATGCTAAAAACCGCTAAAACTGTTCACATTTTAGACATAATTGGAGCATAATTTCATTTTGGGGATTTCAATTTGAAACTTAATTGAAGATATCCATATTCCCCCACCAACTCATCCTTGATATACCACAACATATAAATAGGCATAGTACTAGATATTGTGGTATCGAACTTATTGTAACACTTTTTGCTGTGGAAAACAGTATTAATTGAATAAATTTTTTATGTATTATTCAAAAAAAATTCCCAGGACACAGGTCCTGGGAATTTGATCTGATGGATTTGCCTTTACTGATCGTTTTAAATATTATCTCTTAAGGTTGGTGAGTTCCTCAAGAAGTGTATCTGATACTGTAATGATACGGCTGTTAGCCTGGAAACCACGCTGTGTTGTGATCATCTCTGTGAACTCTCTTGAAAGGTCTACGTTTGACATCTCAAGTACTCCAGTGTTCATGTAGCCGCCATCTGTTGTAATATCCTGAACAGTTGCTTCTCCAGAGTTAAGAGTTGATGAGTAGAGGTTGTCACCTTCCTTTGAAAGACCAGATGCGTTAGCGAACTGAGCTGATGCAATCTGTCCAAGGAGCTTAGTCTGTCCATTTGAATATGTTGCGTAGATCCTACCGTCAGTTGAGATATTTACGCCATTCATCTCACCTACTGCTCTACCAGTGTTGAGGCTCTTCTTGTCGCCCTTAACTGCCTTGATGGTTGAAGATCCGCTGGTGTTGTAGTTAGTTACGGTTGAAAAATCAAATACAAGCTGTCCATCGTCGATAGTCTCATCCGTCTCATTTTCACCCTTCTGATAGCCAAAAGCTTCAAGTCCTTCTATTGTGCGGTCAAATACCATCTTGACCATTCCATTATTCTTTCCATTTGCATAATCAAGAGCACCTGTGGCCGCATTAAACTGAAGCTGGATAACCTTATTGCCTATCTTGCTGTCAGTATCTGTTTCGCCTGTTGAAAGAGTGAGTTTTCCACTTTCAGGATCTATTGTGTACATTCCGCTATCGCCATAAGCTCTAGCATCATCATCGGTGATGCCATATACTGTCTTGAGCATTCCCTTTAGAGGCGAATCCGCGTCAGCAGCTTCAATAGCATCTACGATCTTCCCGTGAAGAGGGAATGTTGTACTTGCACCAGAATCACTTGAGTTCCTTGGATAAACAATTGTATCCTTCTGATATGTGACAGTTGCAATACCATCTTTAACTTCGATGTTGTATTTATCTCTATCTGCAGAAACTGTCTTCTCCTGAGCGTGTGTTACTGAAATAATACCGCCGTTTGTAAAATGCACATCATAGTCAGATTCTGTCTTATCAGGGAACGATGTCGTATCCATAATGCTGGCATGTGTTACATCATCACCATAAAGTGCCTTAAGGACTTCATCAGGAACCTCATCAAGAGTAAATCCGTTTTCATCCTCATCAAACAGGCAGTATGCTTCATCATTTTTGGCTCTTGCGACAGCTGATGGTGTTCTGAGCACGTAGCTTCCACCTGCAGGAAAGTCTTTTTCAAACTTGCTATAGGAAGCGATCAGGTCATCATTGTTTTCAACCTCAGTCTTATAAGTAACTTTAATACCAATTCCCGGGGTTCCTGTAAGAGTATATGTAGTGAAATCTAATGTTGCATTATCATATACGCCATCGCTATCATTAACAAGGTTTCTTAGCGCTTTCTGCTGTGCAGCAGTAAGATCGCTGTAATTCTTATGGCCAGTTCCTGATGCAGATGCTGTCTGTTTTATGTAGTTGTCAAGGTTTGCATAGTCTGAAGCTTTTGCATTAAAGCTACCAATTGTTGTAGCACCATTTTTTACAGTTATCTTATAACCATCATTATTTGAACTAAGCTCATAAGATACGTCGTAATAGTCAATTTTCGCTTCTTCAGCATTTATCTTAGCCAGAAGTGGATTTACTGCATCGTCTGGAACATCTCCACTTACAAATGATGTAGCTCCACCGGAATAATCAAGGCTTGACAGGAATGTGAGCAAAGCTCCTGTATCCTCTGATGTGATTGAAAATGAATACTGACCAAAATCAACTGTATATGTATCAGGATCAGAGCCTGTTCCTTCATCTTTGCTTACACTATATGTAAAATTCGCAATATTTCCACTTTGTGGTAATATACTTGCAACTGTAGCAGCGTTCTGGAGATCAGTAAGTGCTGCAGCAGAAATATCAGTAAAGTCAACATCACCTTTTACATAAGCTGAAAGCAGGTCAAATAATGCATTTCCGCTTTCTGCAACTACATCTGCTTCAACGCCATCAGTTTCAATAGTCTTTACACCATAGATTGAAAGAGATCCATTATCTTCATACTCATATACAGCCTTTGTATATCCAGCAGGAAGGTTAGCAATAAAATCGCTGATCTTAGGTCCTGCAGCGTCATCATTAGTAAAGTAATCATCGTAATCAGACTTAAGATTTGATGCGTTTTCTTTCTTTTCAGTAACCTTAGGGAGTTTTGTTGCGGTGATTGTTATAGTATCGCTATCTCCATCGAAGGTATATGAATAGTTCTTTTTTGCTAAAGCGATATTTGGATATGCATCAGTATCGGGAAATACAGCTTTAAGCATATCAGTAGACAGTTCGCTTACTGAAATTGGAGAATCACTTGTCTTAGGCGCAAGGAATCCCTTCTTTGTAGCATCGTTATAGTAATATGCATCTGTATTATCCTTCTTGAATGAATTGTAAGTAACATTTTTTATGGATGTAGATGCAAGATCTGAGTGATTATAGTTTATAGTAAGATTCTCTGTGCCAATCTGATAGTCAATAAGTGAAGCAGTATAAGAAGCCGCCTGCTTGCTGTCTATTCCATAGACATCCTGAAGGAAATTCGTGATTTCTGAAAGCTTTGAAAAATCGGTTCCAGTAGCAGGTACATTATCAAAAGCAATGCCACCAGCCTGCTGATAGATTGAGCCTATAGGATTGGCAGCTGTAGTATCATCGCATTTAACATAGTAGTGATCATCATGCTCAATATTCTTTTTGCTCTGTACTTCGCCAAATGTAATATGATCGATTAGCTTTGTTCCGTCTGAAAGCTGAACTCTATCATTGATTGAACGGCCATCTGAATCAATAATATCTGTAAGTTCAAGAGAGAAAAGATGGTCTGTTCCAGTATCCTTAAGTGTAAATTTGCCTGTGTAGAGATAGCCCTTGTTGTCGTAGAACTCAAGTGTGATCGTCTTTCCATCATCAGATGTAACGTTTGTATCATGATCATCAATATTTCCAGAATAGAGACTTGCTGTAGTAGATGCAGGTGAATAGGTAGCATTGTCAGCGCTCATGATCTGAAGTGATGTGATATCGCCGTTCTTATCAACCTGGATTTCGCCAGTCTTCTTATCTTCCTTAGCTGCCCAGCCCTGTACGAAGTATCCGTTTGACTGCATAGCAAGGTTACCAGCGCCATCAACGTAGAAAGAGCCGTCTCTTGTGTAGAGGTTTTCCTTACCGTTGTTTACGATAAAGAAAGAGCTACCTGTTATCATGATATCGAATGGGTTATTTGTGGTCTGAGTAGCACCCTGTGACTCAATGGCTGTAGAAATGGCACCAGATTTAGCTCCAAGACCGATCTGACGAGCGTTTACACCACCCTTTGTCTCTGATGCGCCAGAAGCTGTCTGAGTTGTCTGATACATAAGATCTGAAAATGTGATTGACTGGGATTTGTAAGATGTTGTGTTAACATTGGCAATGTTGTTACCAAGAACATCCATCTTGGTCTGATGTGTACGAAGTCCTGCAACACCAGAATAAAGTGATCTCATCATAAGGCAAAGTCCTCCATCTTTTTAATATGAAAATAAAACATAAATATTCACCAGATATCTATGGATTATTTCCGGATTTCGGACGAAGCTATTTGCGACTGATCCGGCAGTCTGTCCGGATCAAAAGATTTCCTGACGGGAGGCTCTTCTGGCCTTGTATCCCGCTTCGGTCCGATCATGCAATAACTGCTCCGTCTATGTTAGTAAATACATTGTTTTTGTTTTCTGTCTGATCCATTGCTGTTACTACCGTGCTGCTAGGCACATTAACGATAAATGCCAGCTGGTCAACCAGTATCAGTGAATCCTTGATACCCTTTTCTCCTGCCTCGAGCTTACCGTGATTTAGTCTTTCCATCTGCTCGCCTGTAAGTTCGATATTTCTCATGCTAAGTCTGTTAAGGGCATGCTTAGAAAACTTAACAGTATCATTACTGTTATTAATATCGGATGCATCCTTAACTTTATTTAGTACTGAGGCAAAAGAATTTTCTCCTGCAGGCAAAGAATTTTTATCTTTGCCTGCTTTAGGAGTATTAGGATTTAAATATTGATCCTGGACCTGGCCAATGGACATGAATCTCTGGTCATCCATTATCATTTTGTTATCCTCCGTGAAAACTGAAACTATTTAAACTTCTTCCGTCTTAAATGTTCTGTGGTCATCTTCTCTTATGTCGTCAATTCTGTTTACGTACTGAAGAAGTGATGTTACATAGTTCTTGTTCATGAGATTCTTTGCTTTCTTATCCATTATGTCGTTGTAATAAGAGTACATATTGTCGATTGTCTCGCCATGCTCTTCTTCAGTTATCATGTCAAGATTTGGAAGCTTATCAATGGCCTTCTGGAAATCTTCAACAGCTTCAAGCGCATCAACATAATCTGTTGCGAGAACCTGAGATACATTATCAATGTCATAAGCTGTTCCATTGATGTTTAAGTATGCTTTATTACCACTGTAAGTGACATAGTCAACTACGCCCTGAATTTCAGAAGTTGTTCCATTTTCAGCATTAGTTTGGGTAATGGTAACAGTCTTACCAACCATCTCAGAAGCCCTTGAAAGGCTCATAGCATTAGCCATATTTGAAAGCTGCTCAACCTGAGTAAATGTTGCATACTGAGAAATATACTCAGTATTAGATGTCGGCTCCATTGGATCCTGATACTTCATCTGAGCAACAAGAATCTGCATGAAAGCATCCTTATCATATCCATTTGGAGTAGTCTTTGACGCTGCTTTTTGATCTTCTGTCTTTATACCCGAATTAACTACTTCACCATTTTTTATGATTGCACTTACTGAACTTGTATCTGCCATAACTGGCCTCCCTAAATTTATGCACTGAAGTCAACTGTACTTCCATTTGCTTCCATCATAGATACTGCAATCCTCTCAGCTTCAGTTTCAGGCTCTGCCATTTCATCATCAGATAGCTCTGATAAATTGATCCTTCTAAGACCTTTTACCTTTTTATCCTGTGATGCTTCCCTTGGCTGTCTGTCGCCCTGCTGATCAAGATTTTGCTCAAATCCGTGACTTGCAATTGTGACTTCTACTGAAGTTACCTTAATGCCCTGCTCATTGAACTTTTGCTGAAGCTGTGCCATCTGTGCTTCCACCGCTTCCTTGACAATCTCGTTCTGAGCAGTAAACTTTGCAACTATTCCGTCTTTGCCGCTGGTCAAAAGAATATTCACATGGCCAAGGCTTGCTGGATGAAGCTGCATTTCTATGCTGGTATCTGTTTGTGTCTGTGAAATAGTGATTCTTTCCGTGATCTGTCTGATTATATCTTCCATCTGGGTCCTGTCAGTGTAGCTGTTAAATGATGAAGTATCAACTTCAGTTGCTGCATCAGCTATATTGTTCATGACCTGATTGAAAAGATTTGTTGACTGAGTTTCGCCTTGAAGATTGCCTTTGTTTTCTCCGCTGTTTTTATTATCAGTTTCAACTACAACAGGCTTTTCTTCTGTCTCACTCGATGTGATCGCCTCAGACACGGATGCGTTTGCTTTGCTTAAATCAATTTCTTTCCCAAATTCTTCAGACAGTTCCTCACCGTTTAAAAACTTAGCTGTTTCATCAGCTGCATTTTCAAGCGCTGCGCCAAATCCCTGCTTGGCATCTTCAATGGCTGCCTGTAAATCTTCTTCTGATAGATCGAACTCATTCATAAGTCCGCTCTTCATACTCTCCGCACCCTCCATGAGGTCCTGCAGTGATGTATATATATCAGAATCTGTGATAAGATCGATCACTTCGCCCTGTCCCTGGATCTCAGTCACCAGCTGTGTTAAGTTTGCCGGATCTAAAAGATCTACAGCCATAAGGCCAAGTATTTGCATTGCATCTACTATTTCCTCTTCAGAGATATCAAAAGTTTCTGCAACCCTTGAGATGATCTCTTCTCCTGCTTCGTTAATGGCTTCCTGCAGCTCTTCATTAACTTCTGTATTACCTGTTTCATTTGTAGCCATCACCTGACTCTCAGTAACCTGATCAACTTCAGAAGCATTTTCCAAAGTGGCATTTTCGTTATTTGCCTGATCTTTGAGGTTAACTGTGTTTGTATCGGTGGCATTTGTCTCTTTTGCACCAGCTAGCTGTTTGTTTACATCCTTTGAAACATCTACTGTTTTGACCTGAACAAAAGTATCGGAAACCTTGTTCAAAATGTTGTCAAAGCTTGTAGCAGCCGCCTTAGAAGAATCTTTTGAACTAGAGACATTTGAAACATTTGCTGCAGCGCCCTGTGTCATGTAAGCAGTAACCATGCTTACTGCACTGTTTGCACCGCCCATCTAAATCCTCCTTTCAGTATTTAGTTTAAATCTAAGGCATAATTTGCCTATAGTCTTACGCTATGTATATCGGATATTAAAATGTATACTTAACCCTAAAATCAGATTTTTTTAAAAAAGCTGTGACAAATTAGCCACAGCTTTTTCTTATATTAGTTTTCCTGAGCTATTTCAGCTGCAAGAAGATATACTAGAGGTGAATTCCAGTAAATTGTGATCTCATTTGTGGAATAACTCTGGGAATTATCAGCATAACACTTGGCACTTGGCGCACCCTGAAGCACGTTCTGAACATAAGCATCATTAAGTCCGCTGTTCGGTCCACCCACAAGCATTCCAGGAACAGTTACTCCCATAGCCTGTGAAGGTCTGTGGTGAGGGTGATCCGCGTAGGTCGTTCCAAAACCAGTAAGGAAGGAATAACCTGTTGAGTTATTGCCAAAGAGATAATTAAGCTGCATATCAGCAACATTCTTATTAACCTTGTCAGCAAGTCCGTTCATCATAAACAAATACTCACCATTATTGGCGATTGTAAGGTTACTGCCCCATGGGTAAGCCCCAACAATTGATGATCCATAAGAATACTTGGCAGAGTTTGAAATAACTTCATTTGCGTATTTGGAAGCTTCATGCCTGACTAAATCCTGAGTCTGGGCATCCTGTCCATCAGCTGAAAGATATGCATATCCGCCATAGCCTGCAACTCCCTGCCATCCAAGTGAATAGCCGTTGTCAGGAAGTACTGTTTTAAGCGACTCTTCATAAGTCTTATCACCTGTGGTCTTATAAAGCTCAGCATAAGCCCAGAATCTCTCATCAATATCACATACATCTTCATATTCGCCGGTTGAGATGTCTGAAGGATTCTTGTAACCAACCGTATCTGTTTCAGTTTTATCAATGTAGGCAGCAGCTTTTTGGGCAGCTTCAAGGCATTTGCCAGCATATTCTTTATCAATATCTGAATATACGCGGCTTGCCATTGCCATAACACCTGCAAGATCTGCTGTAGCGGTTGTTGTTACCGGCATGATAACAAGCTCTTCCGTCTCATCCTCAGGCATTATCTCACCAGGGAAGTTCCTGCATGTCACCTTGTGATAAACACCGCCGTCATCTCTTTGCATCTTTAAGAGCCAGTCAAGCTCGTATTTTGCTTCATCAAGAATGTCCGGGATACCATTTCCGCTTTCAGGAATACCAACATTATCATCAAACACATCGGGATAGTTTTCATAGGCAAGAAGCAGATCCGCTACAGCCTTGGCTCCTGCTACAGAGTATCTGCCATAGTCTCCTGCATCATGCCATCCTCCCGTTACGTCCAGAGTCTTCGACTTGTCCTCATAGAGAACTGAATTTTGTGTATGGCACACAGGATGAGCAAACTCACCTGCCAGATCCTTGGATAGTTCGGTGCCGCATCTCTGGTAATAAAGCATTTTAATAGATGCCTTAAATGCTTCATCATAAACATCTGAGGAAATCCTAAAGGAAGGAGAAACCACGCCTCCTGCTTCCACATGGTATGTTCCTTCATCCTTTATGTCTGTGAAATTAAAGATAGCCTCTTTATCACCTGTGTCAGGATCATCTATACTACTTCCAATTTTCTTTTCAAATACTGTTTCTCCGGTAGCTTCGTTAATAAGAGCTGCGCTTCCAGTAAGAGCTGCTCCTCTTAAGGTGGCGCTCTTATACGCTGAAGGAAGATAACCAATCTGATTTACAGCAATATCAGGAATATCAACCGCCCAGTTGCCAGCCACTCTGTTTGTTGCATCTTCAAGGGTAAGGATCACATTGCTAAGATATACATGATGCTCAGGAGTTTTACTATCCATGCCTCCTATAGCACCCATATTAAAGCAAAACCTGGGAGCAGGATCTCCAGTCTCATTCATGGTGAAGGTGTATTCATAGTGCTGTTTATCCTTGCCAACTGTTACATTTTCAAGATAGTAAGCGTGATAATCTCCACCATTTAACTGAAATCTCATTTCAAGGATCTTACCATCCACATCTGATGAAGCATCAAAAGAAATTTTGTAAACACATCCTTCTTCCAGAGAAAATCCATCATGATACAGCTGAACTCCATGAGCTACAGTACCAATGCTCTTTATATCAACATCAAGTTCGCCATCTCCATTCACACTAAGTTCCGCATTACCATTTTGGCAAAACGTATACCAGGGATCAGTTCCTTCCGAAAAATCACCATTCTTTAGCATGTTCTCCCCAGTGACAAGTGCTGAATTATCTTCTTTTTCATTATCCTCAGTAACTGCTTCTTCAGATGTTTCTGAAGTACAGCTTTCAGTAGTAACTTCTGTACTTTCCTCTTTTGATTCCTGCTCAGTAACTTCCTGAACCGAATCCGGTGATTTAGCTGCAGCACAGCCGATCACAGAAGCACTGATGGCCATAACAAGCAGCAACGCCAAAAACTTTTTCTTCATAACTTTCCCTTACTTTCCTCTTTTTTATATAACAAAGGGCTGTGAAATATACTGCTATTTCACAGCTCTTCTTGCAACACATTTAACCAGTAACCTTAGTAGATTTGTTCTCAAGAGATGTTGGCTCCAGAAGCTGTGTTAGCTTGGCCGCATTTCCTTCCTCCATGGCCGCCAGAATATCTCCCCTTGTTTCAACGCTCATCTGGGCCAGTATCTTGGCAACCAGCGTGATCTGGTTTTCTTTTACCATCTCATCAAATATCTTGGCTGCAGACTTAGCTTTCATGCCAGAATAGGTGGTTGCAAATGCTTTTATAGCAGCATCATCAGCCTGCCCCTGAATGATCTTTTTATAGATCTCAGCTGCATTGTCAGGATCGATCATCTCATAGTAAGCCTGATACTGCTCAGCATCAGGAGCATTTTCTCCATACACAATTTCCTCATAGAACTTGGCTTTTTCCTCGTAAAAGGACTTTTGCTGCTGTTCAAAGGGTTCAAGTCTTGCTACTTCTGCTTTCAATTTTTCGTTTTCAGCAGTCAGCGCACTGTTTTGCTCCATCTCAGACTGAAGAGCCTTTTCAAGTCTCTTGATATATGCCAGGGCATCTTCCAGTGTCGACAGGCTTGCGCCTTCCTCAGTGCCATCTGTTACCGTAGTGCCATCAACTACAAGCGGAGTTGTGGTTTCAGTCTCTTTTTGAACTGATCCATCAGGAAGTATCAGATTAAGGTAAGGTACATCCTTGATAAGTGGTGCCAGGATATCTGAGCCAAAGCCTCCCACATCCAGCTTAACCAAAAGAGCCATGATAGCCAGCCAGATCAGTATGATCAGGAATGTGATAACAAGTGTTGCCACACCGCCTGCGTTGTCTCCATTAATTTCAGCAGTCCTGTCGGCAAATTCTCTCTCCTGTTCCTTCTGGGCTTTTCTTTGTTCCTTCAGCTTTTTTGCATATTCTTTTTTGTCTGCTTTTAGCTTGGCCTTCGCCGCTTTGGGATCTTCCGGGCCATTTAATAAAC
>CAMVJI010000083.1 GCA_947167765.1 uncultured Butyrivibrio sp.
GAATTGATTATCCTGTCAAGCCATGGAAAGTATGGCATGATAAGTATTCCTGTCTTAAGTGTCGCAATATCATATAATGTAAGCAGGATAAAAAGAGCTGTGTACAGCGCTGCTTTATATTTCAAAGTCGCATAAAGCTCAGACCTGAAAAAAGAGATTATATACAAAACTCCCCATACAGCCACACCAAGTCCCACAAGATACGCATAGACTGGAGTACAGCTGTTTGTTCCCTTGTTGGGAACAAACAGGTATTCAATAAGATGCAGCACTCCGGCAATAACTGGCAATGCAGCAATAATGCGGGATAGCACTTTCTGTCCTTTAGTTATCTTTTTTCTATCCTGCTCAAGTTCAGCAAGTTCTTTTAATGAAACAGCCAGTTCCGCCACTGTCACACCTCCATTTAGTCAGCTTTAACTCCGCTAAGATCATATGCGTAGTAGATCTTTTTCTTAAACTCTTCTGGATCGGTATCTGCGCTCAGAATTCCAAGCTTTGAGTACTCATCAACAGAATCGTAAAGAGATTTCTCAGTTACTTCAGGTGGTAAACCAAACTTATAGTAGTTAAGAAGCTCTAAAGAATACTCCTCTGTTCCTGAAACGTATCCGTTTTCGATGAGCATCTTTGCTGCTTCTTTTCTGTTTTCCTCGCTCTCGCTAAGCCACAGTGAAGCCTTGTATACAGCTTTTGTGATCTTGTAGGATGCAGCTGGGTTCTCATCAAGGAAGGACCCTGCAATACCAAGTACGCAGCATGCCTCGTCCTTGAAGTCATCGTCTGTTGTAAGTGATCTGATCTGTCTTACTTCTCCGTTGTCCACCCAGGCTTTGCTGAGCTGCTCACTTACTACGATGGCATCTACCTCTTTATCCTGAAGAGCAAGGAGGATTGCGCTCTGGTCAAATCCAAGCCATGTGAAGTCATCCTCTGTGAAACCGTCATGAGCAACGAATCTGTTTGCAATGTTGTGATATACTCCGCCGAAGGCTCCGACAAATCCGATCTTCATGCCCTTTTCAAAGCCCTGGAAATCTGAGTCAGGAAGAACAACTGCTGCCGCACATCCTGTGTGAAGTCCAAGAGTGAATTTGATATCTACACCGTTCTGAACAGATGTAAGCCACTGAGCGATCATACCAGCTGCAGTATCGATCTTGCCTGCTGCAAGAGCATCTCTTGCGTCGTCAACATTTGTAAGCTCAGTATCAAGACCTTCTTTTTCAAAAAATCCGTAGTGATAAGCTACTGGAAGCGCAACCTGGCAAAGTCCGCCGCTGTATGCAATGTGAAGAGTTCTCTTGCTGGCATCCTCTTCCTGATACAATGCGTCAAGTTCCTCCTCTGAGAGGTTTGCAAGAGGATTGTCTACTACTTCAGCGATAGCTGCGTCTGTTGAAGCAGCTCCTCCTTCTGACGCAGCTGCTTCACCGCCAGCCTCTTCTTTTCCAGCGCAGCAATCCTCTTCCTCAGTTGCTGCAGGTTCGTTACTTTCCCCTGAAGTAACAACGCCGCAAGCCGCAAGTGAAGCTGCACATGTCACAGCCACGATAGTCGATAACACTTTTTTGTATAAGCCAATTTTTCTCATAGTTTTTCTCCTCATCTAGTAATGTTATAGTGCCTCGATCAGATCACATATTCAGGAAGATCCATAAGACCAAACTCAAACAGGATCTCCTCAAGTCTCTCCTGGGTCATAGGTGTTGGGATTGTGAAATCCTGATTTTCAATGATGGCATCAGCAAGCTGCCTGTACTCCTCTGCCTGAGATGAATCAGGCTTGTACTGGATAACAGTCTGCTTTCTGATCTCTGCGTGCTGAACGATGTTGTTTCTTGGAATGAAATAGATAAGTTTCGTGTTCAGCTCTTTTGCGAAAGCCTCAAGAAGAGGCTTTTCATTGTCTACGTTTCTTGAGTTGCAGATGATACCACCAAGGCGCACACCGCCTGACTGGGCATATCTTGAAATACCCTTTGCAATATTGTTGGCTGCGTAGAGAGCCATCATCTCACCACTAGCTACTATGTAGATCTCTTTTGCCTTGCCTTCACGTATGGGCATTGCGAATCCGCCGCATACTACATCGCCGAGTACATCATAAAAAACGAAGTCAAGGTCCTCTTCTTCATAGGCTCCCAGGTTCTCCAGGGTTGAAATAGATGTGATGATTCCTCGTCCTGCACAGCCAACACCAGGCTCAGGACCGCCTGACTCAACGCACAGGGTTCCTCCAAAACCAACCTTCATGATGGTATCAAGCTCTACCTCATCCTCGCCCTGAAGACGTACTGTATCAAGAACTGTCTTCTGAGCAAGGCCCCCAAGCAGCAGTCTTGTTGAATCGGCTTTGGGGTCACAGCCCACAACCATTACTTTTTTGCCTCTCTCTGTAAGGCCTGCAGTCAGGTTCTGGGTAGTTGTGGATTTTCCGATACCACCCTTTCCATAGATTGCAATCTGTCGATACTTTGCCATTTCTCACTTCTCCTCTTTAAAAAATATGATAAAACGCTGTATCAGTCGTTCTGATAAGCGAATGGATCCTGCTCATACCACTCTTTCCTGTATGGAAGTCTTGCATGTCCCACAATGTTCTTTGCCAGGTTGTTATTCTCAAGGGCGAAGATTATCTTTTTCGCAAGATTGTAAAATCCGCCGTATCCAAAGAATGTTGAACCTGCGTCAAAGAGCTGGATTGAAGGGAAACCAAGTCTTGCAGGGATTGCATGGGAGCCGTTATGTGTGATAACAAGATCCGGTGCATACTTAACCAGCTGATTAGCAAACTCATAGGCCTGGTTACTAACTGTAAGGGTAACATCCGGAAGCTCCTCACCAAGTTCTTCAAACACAGGATCTGCGTTGGAGTCGAAGTTGTAGCCTCTGATTCCTATAACATCAATTCCAATCTTTTTAAGAGCCATGGCCTCAGCAGCAACTCTGACACTTCCGCCTCCAAGAAGAACTTTCTTCTTTTCAAACTTAGGCTTTAGAGGCTCAATAGCTTCTGCAAGCTTTTTCTCCTCGTAGTCAGCAAGAAGGTTTGCTTCCTTTTCAAGGCCAAAGAATTTACCGATGGCCACAAGCCACTTTCTTGTCTGGTCCGGACCAATTGGCATTCCCTCGATGATGTACGGCATGTTGTATTCCTGTTCAAGGAACTTAAGCATGTAGTCATCATGCATGTTGCAGAGGCTGACATTGAGTGCAGCAAAAGGAAGGAGCCTAAAGTCATCAGCGCTTGAATACTCTGCATAGATCCTTACGTTAAGGCCAAGAGCCTGAAGGAGTCTCACCATCTCCTGCTCATCCTGGTATCCGATTGATGTGGCATTGAACAGGTTAACAGTGTGGGCTATCTTATACTTAAATACTGCCTCACCCATCTGTGCTGCGGGATCTGCAGGGTTGTCAGGCACATAGTCCTTGTAAGGGATCGCCTTGAAATTGATATGTCTTATGAGACTGTGATAAAAACTGTCGTAGGCTGATGCCACAACCCTTGATCTGAAGCCAGGGCAGTGAAGCGCTGTAACCTGAGCCGCACAGGTTTCATTGGTGATGTTTACGATCTTTTCCACGTCGTCACCTATGATGTTTGGCGCGCAGGTAGCTACTACAAAGATGATCTCAGGTCTGTAGGTCCTGTCAGCATACTCGATGGTTTCCTGAAGCTTTTTCTCTCCTCCATTGATTACGTCTGTCTCTCCAAGATTGGATGAGAGCCATATTGGAGCCTTCTGATCCGGAAGTCCCCTGTTAGTCTTTCCCTTTACTGCGTTTGCAGCAAGGCCATGAAGCTGGGTTCCGCAGCCGATAGGGCCATGCATGATAACAACTGAGTTCTGTACTGTTGAGCACATCATCAGTGTCAACGCCATCTGACAAGCATTGGTCTGCCAGAAGCTCCTGTTTTTCTTTAATAGACATCCTGACTTTGAACAGTCAGCCATCTCACAGGCGCAGCCATGGAAGGTATCAGCGATCTGAAGTCTTGTATCTCTTACAGGAGGCATCGCCTGGTTGTAATAATTTACGTCTTTTTCTGTTGTTGCAGCCATTTTTCCTCCTCCTTTTATGCAAGCAATGTGCTGAAAATATCTTCTACAAGTTGCAGGCCACCCTTGTATCCGGCGTAGGCCCTTGTGGTAATGAGCCTTGAGCTAAGTGGGAAGCTTATTGGAAGCGCTGTTCCACCCACTTCAGCTGCCGTGGTCCTGTCAAGGGAACTGCCCAGAAGGAAAAACGGTGTGTTGTTGTCCCAGTATCTCTGTCCCTGGTTTCTTGGTCTTCTCTTTATGAGCTCTCTGCTGATCCTTTGGGTATCAGTATCCAGCGTCAGTGTTGAACCAAAGTCATTTGCCTCAAAGGCCTTTGTGAGAGCGCGCTTTTTAACTGGCTTTAATATGTCCGTTACAATGGTGTCGTTCTGATGCCAGCCAAGCTCCTCATAGAGATACTTACCAACAGGGATCGCATAATTTGAATTGGTAATTGTAGCTGAGTAGAAGTACCACTGCCTGTTGGTGATGGTGTCTGTTGCTCTGATAAAGTCAGCGTAGTATTCGTCTGTTTCTTCCTGGATCACTTTTTCAAGAAGGTCGCTGTCGATGTCGATGTGCTCAGCAAGGTCTCTTAAGAACTTCGTTGTCTGGATGGCACCAATAGGAAGAAGTGTCTGGAAGTAAGGTGTTCCATGAACCTCCTCAAAGTTCTTAACAATTGTTGTTCCCCATACTGGAGATAAAAGAATATTAAGCGCTGCCTTAGATGCTGAAAGAACGTTGCCTTCAAAGGTCTGGTCTGCAGTAAAGAAAGTGTTGACCTTAAGTCCAAGCTTATTTAAGAGTCTTTTGATCTCAGTTAGGTCTCCTCTGAAAAATGGATCAAATCCCGGAACGATTCCGAAGATGTTAACCAGCTTACTATCTTTTTCCTCGCTCTTTGGAACGAATTTATTAAAGATTGCATCAAGGATGATCTCGTATCCGTAGTAGGCATCTCCCTTAAATGAAGGAGTGCTGATGTTGATGACAGGCTTTCTTGGGTTCTCCACTGCCCTTACTGCTGCCTCTACGTCATCACCGATCATCTCTGTCATACATCCTGTTGCAACTACAAACAGTTCTGCATCAATTACATCCAGTGCATTCTCGATCTCTTCAGTGAGCCTGTTTGCTCCACCAAATACGATCTCCCTCTCTCCAACTGCAGAGCTTGGCATATGAGATCCAGCAAAAATTCCATCACCCATATTTCCGCCACCTCCGGAGATAACACCGGATAGATTACCGCCACAGCCTATAGCTGTGTGATTGACAAGCGTCACACCTGGCAGCGCGTTGATAACTGCTATTGCTCCCCCGAGGGCACATGTGGTCCTGGGGCGTTCAACAAAACAAGCCATTCTAGTCTCTCCTCCTACACTTAGTTATTTATGTTTCCAAATCTGTAAAGTTCTGTTGAAAGGTATCTTTCACCTGTGTCAGGCAAAAGAGCTACTATCGTCTTTCCCTTGTTCTCAGGGCGCCTTGCAAGAAGATATGCCGCATGTGCTGCTGCACCTGAAGAAATTCCAACAAGGAGTCCTTCATATCTGCCAAGTTCTCTTGAAGTATCGATTGCCTCATCTCCCCTTATAGGAAGGATCTCATCTATGATGTCCAGTCCTAAAACCTTAGGAACAAAACCTGCGCCTATACCCTGTATCTTATGTGGTCCTGATGGTCTTCCAGAAAGAACTGCTGACTCCCAGGGCTCAACGCCTACAACCTTGATCTCTGGATTTAGTTCTTTTAACCCTCTTCCTGTACCTGTAACTGTTCCACCAGTTCCTATTCCTCCAACGAAGATATCTACTTTTCCGTCAGTGTCTCTCCATATCTCCTTGGCTGTGGTCTGCTCGTGAGCTCTCGCATTGGCAGGGTTCTCGAACTGCTGCAGTATCACTGAATTAGGGATCTGCGCATTTAATGCCTCCGCCTGTCTGATGGCACCATTCATGCCCTGGGCTCCAGGTGTTAACACAACCTGTGCTCCTAGAGCTGCAACCAGCGTCCTTCTCTCAATACTCATGGTCTCCGGCATTGTGAGGATAACGTTGTATCCCTTTACTGCTCCCACAAAAGCAAGTCCTACACCTGTGTTTCCAGAAGTTGGTTCAATTATCGTTGAACCTTCCTTAAGGATCCCATTCTTTTCCGCATCCTCAACCATCGCAAATGCAATCCTGTCCTTGACTGATCCAGCAGGATTGAAATACTCAAGCTTTAGATAAAGCTCTGCTTCAAGCCCGTGAATCTTAAGAAACCTGTTTGGCTTAAGAAGCGGTGTTCCCCCTATAAGATCAGTTAAACTCTGTGCTACTTTTCCCATCTCTGTTGCGCCTCCGTATTATCCTCTGTTTGCTTGTGCCTGTCTCTGGTCGTAGACCATGATCTTATCTATCGCATAGTCAATAGGTGCCTCGATCTCCAGGGCAACTATCCCTATATCTCTAAGTATCTTCGCAGCCCCTGGTCCTATCTTGGCTGAGAGCACATACTTACAATCCTTTAATAGCTCACCTACTCTTGCTATTTCTGTGTGGTCGCAGGTTCCGTCACATGCTCTTCCTGCATCTATCACATTCACCGGTTCATAGCTCTCATTATCTGTGACTTCAATGATCTGAAATTCTTTGCAGTGACCAAAGTGAATGTCTATGTTCTCTCCGGTGTGAGTGGCAATTCCAACAAGGTATTTCATATCTGTCTCCTTAGCCGTGTGAAAATGTATTCTGGGCATTTAACTTTTTCAGGTCATAGAGCTTATCTGAAATCTCAAGCTTTCCTGGTATACCTGCCGCATCTGCCCTGCACCTCTGGCAGTGCCTGAAGACTCTTATATATTTCTCTGCCTTAGCCCTTGCTTCATATAGCTCCTGGCAGCTGGGTTCATGAAGGTGTGCAAGCTTATGCTGAGGGATCAGCGGGATGATGTTAAAAAAGTCTGCTCCGAGCTCAGATACTGTCTTTGCAACCTCTTCCACATGCTCATCGTTGATACCTGGGCACAATACCATGTTTACCTTTACCATTGCGCCAAGTTCTTTTACCTTCCTGATGCCTCTCTTTTGAGCCTCAATAAGGATCTTTGCACCCTCAGTTCCTACATATGTCTTTCCATCCTTTACAATGAAAAGACATATATGCTGCAGGATCTCTGGATCAACAGCATTCACTGTCACAGTGATTGTCTTAACTCCCGCCTCAATAAGCCTTTCTGCCTTCTCCTCAAGAAGAAGTCCGTTAGTACTAAGGCAGTTTATTAGCTCTGGGTGTCTTTCCTTTATGACATTAAAGGTCTCAATGGCATAATCGCTGGCCAGTGTATCTCCAGGCCCGGCTATTCCTGCAACCGTTATCTCCGGGCAGAGCTTTAATGCCTTATCTACAACATCTGCAGCCTCAACAGGTGTCAGTATCTCACCTGTAACTCCAGGTCTCTTTTCATATGTATTTCTTGATCTGTTGCAGAACGCACACTGTATATTGCAGGTGGGACTTACAGGAAGATGGATCCTTCCTTTATTCAGATTTGGTCCCTTTCCAAAACATGGGTGCTGATTACTTATATGTTCTAATGGATCTACTAGTTCCGGCAGTGCATTGCTTTGAATACTCATTAAATTCCGCCCTTTCTTCATTGATGCAGCAAAAAAAGGCATCACAAGAGATAACCATATCGGTTATGTCCTGTAATGCCTCTAGTTTTCTAGTCAGCGCTTACAATCTATGCTTTTCAGTTTTGTCGATCTGAATGATCTTACCATCCTGGACAATCAGCACTATGTTGCCGAATTTCAGTCCACTTAGTAGGTTGTTGATAGTTTCAATCTGCTGTCTGGTAAGCTCAACCTGTGTAGCCACGCCCATGTTCACTCTCCCTACAACTGTCGTTGTTGATAAATCATATCATCTGGGTATGGGCATGTAAAACTGACAGTATTTATCGCAAGCGAAAATCTTTTCTTATCACTGACTATTTAATTGTTCCTTCGTATCCCTTGTCCTTAAACAGCCCCATCATCTCGTTTGTAAGGCTGTAGGGCGTTGGCTGAAGTTCTATCTCCTCTGGAGAAAACCACTTGGCAAGCTTAAGCTCTTCGTTGTCCATGTGGATCGTGGTATCTCCGTCAACATCGCAAAAGTATCCCATCAGTATATCGCTGGCAATGCCCCAGGGCTGGGACTTGTAGTATCTGATGTTCCTGACCTTAAGGCCAACTTCCTCCATGACTTCACGCTCTACCGTGCCTTCCATGGTCTCACCGATCTCAGTAAAACCAGCTACCAGAGCAAAGTTTGCGTAGCCCCTGTTGTACTTGGTGAGGACCATCTTATTAGTTGCCTTGTCAGTGATGCCAATGATCACTGCTGGATTGATCCTCGGGTAAGTTACGTTTCCGCAATGAGGGCAGCGCATTGCGCGCTCTTTTTTATCAACCTCATTTTTAGTTCCACATTTTCCGCAATAGATGGAAGTGGAATACCAGGTGTTTAAGTGGCAGGCAGTAAAAGCTGCATATACCATGTGCTTGGGAGAGAGCTCTTTTCCCCTGATGACGTTAAGCTGGGTGTAAGCGTAGCCCGGGATCTTAAACTCCTTGTGTTTGTCTGATATGTATAAAAAGAAATTATCCTTGCCAATGGTGAAGATGTAGGCGAAGTCGGAATCTGTAAGTTCGATATCAAAATCTGAAGTGTGAGGGAATTCTACAATACCTTCCTCCAGAGACTTTTCGTTAAGCAGATAGTTATTGTCTCTAATGATAATGATCCTGCTGGCTGGTTCCAGCCTGGCCTCCGTATCAAAATGATTATTTAAAGTGTATGGTTTTATATCCTGTATCATGTGGCTTTCCGCCTTTCTTTATTTCTTTTCAACACATAATACAATAAAATATCGCAAAATCAAATCTCTTTTTATATTTCAGTTTTTACAGATCAATTTCCCAAGAAATTAAAAATGCCGCCCGAATGGATAACCATCCGGGCGGCAGTATGCTTTATTTATACGCCTTTTGAGCAGGTCCTGAAATTATCAGTCCTTACCGTAAAGAGTAACGAGCTTCTCAAGGTAAGCTCTGTGCTCCTTAGCATGCTGAGCAGCAGCAGCGTTGAGCTTAGCAGCTCTCTCAGGATTCTTGAGCTTAAGTGAAAGGTATCTAACCTCACCATCAAGGAAGCTCTGGAAGTCCTCTGTAGCAGGCTTAGAATCAAGAGTGAACTTGTTCTCTGCCTGAGGATTGAATCTGAACATATCCCAGTATCCTGTAGCTACAGCCTTCTTCTCCTCATCCATAACCTTGTTCATGCCGGCCTTAAGACCCTGGTTGATACAAGGAGCATAAGCGATGATAAGTGAAGGTCCTGGATATGCCTCAGCCTCTTTGATTGCGTTGATTGTCTGCTGCATGTTAGCGCCCATAGCGATCTGTGCAACATATACGTAACCATAGCTCATAGCGATTGAAGCAAGATCCTTCTGCTTGATCTCTTTTCCGCCTGCAGCGAACTGTGCAACAGCACCTGTAGGAGTAGCCTTAGATGACTGTCCGCCTGTATTTGAGTAAACCTCAGTGTTTACAACGAGAACGTTAACATCCTTACCGGAAGCAAGTACGTGGTCAAGACCACCAAATCCGATATCGAATGCCCATCCGTCACCACCGAAGATCCACTGTGACTTCTTAGCTGCAAAGTCTTTGTTCTTAAGAACATACTTAGCTGCGTCTGAGCTGTCGCCTGCAAGAGCCTCTACAAGAGCATCTGTAGCAGCGAAGTTCTCAGCGCCGTTTGAGAATGTATCGAGCCACTTCTGAGCAGCATCCTTAGCAGCGCCGCCAGCAGCAACGATCTCTTCTACCTTCTCCTTGATAGCATCACGGAGAGCGTTCTGAGCAAGTACCATACCCATACCAAACTCAGCATTATCCTCGAACAGTGAGTTATCCCATGCAGGACCCTGTCCCTTAGCATTTACTGTGTAAGGTGTTGAAGGTGATGAGTTACCCCAGATTGATGTACATCCTGTAGCGTTTGCAACGTACATTCTCTCACCAAAGAGCTGAGTAACAAGTTTAACGTAAGGTGTCTCACCACAACCTGCGCAAGCGCCTGAGAACTCAAGGAG
>CAMVJI010000084.1 GCA_947167765.1 uncultured Butyrivibrio sp.
TATGACTTAAAACCGGGATCTCGGGTCTCAGTAAGAGGCCATGGGAAGTTCATTTACGATGGTCAGACTGGAACTACAAGAAAAGGGCGATTGTTCGTCAAGGTAAGAGTGTTTGTATGATCTGGAAATAAGAGGACGGTGCTTTTGTGACAGCGGGGACGGTTCTTTTGGCATGTTTTATCAAAATAAAACATGCCAAAAGAACCGTCCCCCTGTCACAAAAGCACCGTCCATATTTTTGAGGGGGTATTAGAAATATTTATTTGATCAGATAAGCTTTTCAACGCAAGCTGCTACGTTCTTCATGTCCTCTGTGGGCTCAAAACGTGCTACTACGTTGCCTTCTCTGTCAATAACGAACTTAGTGAAGTTCCACTTGATATCGGGATTGTTCTTGTAATCCTTGTCGATCTTCTTGAGCATAACATTCATTGCAAGAGCCTTAGGTCCCTTACCGAATCCTTCAAAGCCCTTCTGGCTCTTAAGATACTGGTAAATAGGAAGCTGGCTTTCGCCGTTAACATCTGACTTCTTCATCTGAGGGAACTTGGTGTTGTAGTGAAGCGTGCAGAACTCATGGATCTCCTCGTCTGTTCCAGGTGTCTGACCAGCGAACTGGTTGCAAGGGATATCAAGAACTTCAAATCCCTGCTCGTGAAATCTCTCGTACATATCCTCAATATCCTTGTAATGAGGTGTGAATCCACATCCTGTAGCAGTATTAACTACAAGAACAACCTTTCCCTTGTAGTTCTCTAAAGAAAAATCATTGCCCTGAGCATCAGTTACTGAGTAATCATAAAATCCCATTCGAAATTACCTCCATGAATAATTGTTAATATAGAAAAGATTGTGTGCAATTTATTGATTAACCAAATTATATTGCGCGCAATCTAAATTGTCAATACCTATTGCAAAAAAATTTTTTTCCTCTTATCATTTACTTAATAAAGTGCGCAGCTATCGCATCTAATCTGGCTACGGAAGGACATAAAAATGATTTACAAAGAGTTTGAGATTGGCGAAAAGGGCTCATTAAAGGGAGCAAAACTTACTGTTTACATCCAGGAGCCTTCTGAGTCTCTATATATTAAGGAAAGGCCTCTTATCCTGCTCTGTCCAGGTGGAGGATACGGATTTACTTCTGACAGGGAAGCTGAGCCTATGGCGCTTGCCTTTATGGCTAAGGGATATCACACAGCAATTCTTAGATATTCCTGTCACCCGGCCACGTATCCAACTGCGCTTCTTGAACTTGGAAGATCGATGCTTATCATCAGAGAGAATGCAAGAGAATGGAATGTGAAAAATGATTCCATAGTGATCCAGGGATGTTCGGCGGGAGGACACCTTGCCGCCAGCTACAGCTGCATGTGGAAGGAAGGGTTCATTGAAAAGGGCCTTTTGATCAATGACGTAGAAATGCTAAGACCAAACGGACTTATCCTTTGCTATCCGGTTATCACATCTGGTGAGTTTGCCCACAGAGATTCATTTGTAAAACTTCTTGGAGACAGGTACGATGAGCTTGTAGATAAGATGTCCTTGGAAGACCGCGTCAATCAAGATGTTCCAAGGACTTTCATGTGGCACACATTTTCAGATCAGTCTGTTCCTGTTGAGAATTCTCTTTTGTTTGCAACTGCCTTAAGGAAAGCAGGCATAAGCACTGAGCTTCACATCTTCCCAGAAGGGTGCCATGGGCTGTCACTTGCTAACAAGCTTACTTTATCAATGCAGGAAAAAGAGCTCGCACCTGCCTGCGAACCATGGATCGATATGGCTTGCAGATGGATGGAATACTATTTTTGATCTAGGACTATCAAATGAGTAATTATGTGGTTTTTGACCTTGAGTGGAATCAGGGAGATGCGCCATTTGTCAGAGAAGATGGGAAAACTCTCACCTTTGAGATTGTTGAGATAGGCGCCGTAAAACTAAATGAAAACAGGGAAAAGATCGGGGAGTTTTCAAGACTGATAAAGCCTCAGGTCCACACCCATATGCACAGGATCACGGGAAAGCTCATTCACCTTTCCATGGAGGACCTTGCAAAGGGCGACAAATTCCAGGATGTGGCAAGAGATTTCCTTGAATTTTGCGGAGAAGATGTAAGGTTTTGCACCTGGGGTCCACTGGACCTTACGGAGCTTCAAAGGAATCTGGACTTTTTTGGAATGCCGCTTTTGTCAGACAGACCGATTGCTTTTTACGATGTGCAAAAGCTCTATAGCCTTGCATATGATGATGGCAAGTCAAGAAAAGCGCTGGAGGCAGCGGTAGATGAAATTGGGATCCCTAAGGACATCCCATTCCACAGGGCGCTGTCAGATGCCGAGTACACAGCCAAAATCTTCAGGACCTTTGGTGAAAAGACACTTAGCAAGATCTCTTTTGACACCTATGTGACACCAAAGACCAAGAAGCAGGAGATCAGGATTGTATTTGATACCTATGCCAAATACATATCCAGAGAGTTTCTTAATAAAGAAGACATCCTTAAAAACGTGGATATCATGAGCACCAAGTGCTACATATGCAAAAAGAATATCCGCAGGAAGGTCAAGTGGTTTACCCCAAATGGCAAGCACTATTACAGCGCTGCCTTTTGCGACAAGCATGGTTTTATGAAGGCCAAGGTCAGGATCAAAAAGGCGGAGAATGGAAATCTTTTCGTGGTAAAGACCTGCAGGTTCATTTCCAACGAAGATGTGGAAGAGATGAAAAAGAAACAGCATAAAATAAAGAAAAGACAAAGGTCATAAGGCCTTTGTCTTTTTTAGAATTTGTGGGATCTTCGGCTTTTCCTGAATTCTCTTTTCCTTCGGTTAAAGCGGACACGGTCACTTCGGGATGAGTGTTTCTTGTTTGAAAGGAGCCTGGTTATTGAGGTTCCAAGGAGCGAGATGACAATGAGTAAAATCGACGCCGCAAGTAAAAGGAGCTTGACGTTTATATAAATTGTGGTGTCTTTAACTGCATTTTCCAAAAGGTCAGCACCAGAAACTGCGTTATAAAAAATGTAGCCGCAGCCTATCGGAACGCCGCTAAAACTGTAGTTAACCTTAGCTATTGCAGTTGGCATCTGACTCTTTTCATCTGCTGTAAGATCATAGCTGATATCATAGTCTGTGCTATCGATAGTCGAGGTCCTTGGAAGGACGATGGAGTCGTTTTCGCCAAGCTTTAATATGGTTCCGGATCGGCCAAACACGTCTCTGTCAGACTCAAAGAAAAGAGAGTCATCAGGCATATACCTGGTGTCATTGTCTGAAATGTTGACTGTGTGGAAATTGTTAAAGGCGTAGTCAAAAAGCGTTACTGTGTCTGTGAACTGAGCTGGGGATTCTTCCATGAATACTACGCAGATTAGCTTAAGTCCGTCCTTCTCAGCGCAGGTAACAAGAGTTTCTCTCGCAAGATCTGTGTAACCTGTTTTGCCGCCAAGGATTCCCTCGTAGGAAATTTCTCCCGATATCAGCTTGTGCTTGTTGTTAAGGTAAAAATCATCTGGCTGTGTGGCAGTTGCAGTAAAGTGATATCTTGCGGTATTACCAACCTTACATAGAAGCTCATTGTCAAAAAAAGCCTTTGATATAAGGGCCAGATCATAGGCGCTAGTGTAGTGGTTATCTGCCTGAAGGCCGTTTGTGTTGGAAAAATGTGTATTGGTGCAGCCAAGCTCTTTTGCCCGTTCATTCATAAGATCAACAAAGGCATCGATGCTGCCACTTACGTGTTCTGCCACGGCGTTAGCAACCTCGTTGGCGCTTCCCACCATTATTCCGTAAAGTGCCTGCTCAAGGGTGATGGACTGACCTACATCCATTCCGATGTTGGATCCGCCCTGAGGAACGCTAAATACCGCATCATTTGAAAACGTGATGGTATCTGATAAAGAGGCATTTTCCACAGCAAGAAGGCAGGTCATTATCTTGGTGGTACTGGCAGGAAACAGCTCCTCATGGATATTCTTGGAGTAAAGGATGGTGCCAGTAGCTGAATCCATGACAATAGCAGCCTGAGCCGTGATCTCAGGGCCTTGAGGCCACTGCGCAATAGAATTTGACTGGATCGGTAGTTCTTTTCGCTCCAAAGCGGCAGCGGCATAGTCTGTTTCAGCCAGTGCTTTTAATGGAAATGTGAAAAGAGCTAAAGATATAGCCAAAAGAAATATCGCTGAAGCATATATTAAATTGGAAAACTTATTCTTCCTAGTAGACTTCATAGTATGCTTATAATACAATACTTCCAAACTTGGGGCAAATGGTGTAAAATTCTTATATAAGATTTTTAGGCAGGTTTTTAGATGCGTTTACGTAACATCGCAGGTTCCAGAGAGGTTATTGCAGACAGTGCCTTCACTATCAAGGAACCTGAAAAGAAAAAAGGTTTATTTAAGAAAGAAGTTTTTGGAAACGATAATCCCGTTCACGTAGAAATTGGAATGGGTAAGGGGCGTTTCCTTATGGATATGGCGCAGCTTCATCCAGACATCAACTATGTTGGTATTGAGAAGTACTCCAGTGTACTTTTAAGAGCACTTCAAAAGCAGGAACAGCTTCTTTTACCAAACATCATTTTTATAAGGATGGATGCTGAGGATATTACTGAAGTATTTGCACCCTCAGAGGTTGACAGGATATACCTTAATTTCTCGGACCCATGGCCCAAGGACAGACACGCCAAGAGGCGTCTTCCTTCCAGACAATTCCTTGAAAGGTACGACAAGATCCTTGCAAAAGAGGGCGTAGTGGAGTTCAAGACTGACAACAAAGATCTGTTTATGTGGGCTCTTGATGAGATTGAGCCAGCAGGATGGACCTTGGATGCAGTCACATATGATCTTCACCACGATGAAAAGATGATGGTTGGCAACGTTATGACTGAGTACGAAGAGCGCTTTTCTCAGGCAGGCAACCCAATTTACAAATACATCATAAGCAGAAAGGGGAGTAATTAATGGATTACACACTGAACACAGCGAATTTCGAAGAAGAAGTACTTAAGAGCAAATTACCGGTTCTGGTAGATTTTTCAGCAGACTGGTGTGGACCATGCAAGATGATGGCCCCAATGATTGATGAATTTGCAGACGAGTACGAAGGTGAACTTAAGGTTGGCAAGATCAATGTAGACCAGTCACCTGAAATAGCTCAGAAGTACAACGTTATGTCAATTCCAATGTTCGCATTTTTCAAGAATGGCGAAGTTGTTGAGACTGCCGTTGGAGCGCTTAACAAAGCTAAATTACAGGGAATAATCGACAAGGTGCTGGCATAACCTGCCAGCACTTTACATTATAATGGGGGAGGCGTTATGAGCGACAAGATTGCAAACTTTGAAGATTACGTAAAAAGAGACGCAAGTAACGAGCACAAAGAAGCAGAGGAACAGGTTAAGCCTTCTGCAACCTCAAGTGATGTAACAGAAAAAGAGACTTTTGCATCATCAAAAGAGCCGGTTTCTCAGGAAACCATGGAAATCGAAATAGAAGATCCCTATCAGTTTTTAAATGCTGATGAGCGTGAGGAATATATCAGGCAGCGCCAGAAGGACCAGCAGGAACAGCAAAGAAAAGAGTCCGTTCAAAGAGCTGCAGAAGTCAATGCGCCCAAAAAGCCTGAGCCAAGAAGGGAAGAAGCAAGGCCAAGGCCTACACGTGAGCCGGCAAGGAGGCGTCAGTACGAAGAACCCGATGAAGAATATGATGAGGAATATGACGACGAGGAGTACCAGGATGAAAATGACCAGGGCGGCGTCGACATGAACCTTGTTGTGAGAGTGGGCTCAATCCTCACTGGAATAGTTATTCTTGTAGTTATTGGAATGGTCCTTAAAGTGAAGGTCTTTGACAGATACTTTGCGCCTGACCCTGATGAAGCTGCCACCCAGGTAGTTGCCATTGCAATTCCAGCTGGCTACACAGAAAAAAATGACACCGTAGTGGTGTCAGGTGCATCATCTCTTAATTTAAGATCAGTTCCCAGCACTGGAAGCGACGACAGCATAGTTGCCAAGGCTGACGAGGGAACAGAGCTTAAACGGATCGCAGTAAGTGACGATGGAAGCTGGGCTCTTGTTGACTACCAGGGCCAGCAGCTTTACGGATCCATGAAATATTTAAAAGAAAAGTGATCACGCTTTTTTAGAGTGGATATATTTGTAGAACTTATCAAGAGCCTCAGACAGGCTCTCGCTGGAGCGGGAGTAGGTTTCCACATGGTCAAGGATATCTGTTACAGAGGTATCCTTAAGGTAACCTGAAATCGCCTCGGCGTTTTTTTCTTCAAGGGCGCGGTAGTCCATATTTATGAGGATAGTATCGCAGAGGGTACTTATCTTTTCATAAATAGAAGGGTATTTTTTCCTTACGATGGCAAACTCATCCAGGATCTGCTCTCTGCTCTGAAGGCAAAAGAGAATATATGCGGACTCCACAATTTCAGGAGGCTCAATTTCATCTTCGTAGGAATTGTCCTCGTAGCTTTCCTTTGTGGCATAGTACTCGCATATTTCCTGAACCAGTTCCCCAAGGCGCTGGTTGTCATATAATTTTTGCAGTTCATCAAATATCTTTTCGTCCATGTACTTATTCTATCATAATCTGAGGCGGGGTACAGCATAAGGCCTTCATCCCTGCAGGAGAAAAGAATATGAAAATTGGAATTTTCGATTCCGGAATAGGAGGACTGTCAGTCCTTCATGAGGCTTATCACCAGCTTCCGGACCAGGAATATATTTTTTACGCAGATACAGAGCATGTTCCATATGGGCTTAAGACCCCAGAGCAGATAATAGGATATGCCACAGAGATCACGGAGTTTCTCATTGATAAGGGCGTGGATGCTATTGTTGTAGCCTGTAATACAGCTACCAGCGTTGCAATTAAGGAACTTAGGAAGCGATTTGACCTTCCGATCCTTGGTATGGAGCCAGCTGTTAAGCCTGCCGTTGAGGGCACGGAAGATAAGCGGATAATGGTCATCGCAACACCAGTGACCATAAGGGAAGATAAGTTAAAAGACCTTCTTCACAGGGTAGACGAACAGCACAGAGTCGATCTTTTGGCTATGCCAAGGCTTGTGGAGTTTGCCGAGAGGGAGGAGTTTGAATCCCAGGAAGTGACAGACTATGTAAACAGCCAGTTTTCTTCTTATGATAGGTCTGACTATTGCGCGCTGGTTCTGGGATGTACTCACTTTAATTATTTTAAGCCCGCTTACAGACAGGTCTTTGGTGATAAGACGCTTTTAATTGATGGAAATGACGGTACTGTAAGGCATCTGGCAGATGTAATGGGATTATCAATATCACCAGATAAAGATGTGAAATTGGATGAGAAACACAATATATTGTGTTTACGAAATACAGAATATTTTTTCTCTGGAAAAGAAGTTTTGGACGAAGAAACCCTGAAACGCTTGCAACGACTGCATTTGCGCCTGGAAGAAGTAAGAAATATTTGAGCTTGAATTAATCAATATAATGTATTATCATATAAATGTAACCACAAGATATAGTTTTCTTGTGGCTACAATTTTGTATAAGTGTAATTTAGCACCAAATTTCAGGGGGTTAGTATGAAGATTATCAAGAGAAGCGGAAAAGAAGTTGCTTTTGACGGAAGCAAGATCATAGCTGCTATCGAGAAGGCTAACAATGAAGTAACAGAAGAAAAGAAGCTGACAGAAGGACAGATCAGCGATATTGAGAAGGCCGTGGAGAAGCAGTGCGCATCTCTTACCCGTGCAGCCAGTGTGGAAGAAATTCAGGATATGGTTGAGGATGGCCTCATGAAATCCGGTAAGTTCGAGGTTGCAAGGAAATATATCACATATCGTTATAAACATGCCCTTGTAAGAAAGTCCAATACAACTGATGAGCAGATTATGTCTCTTATCGAGTGCAGCAACGAGGAAGTTAAGCAGGAGAATTCCAACAAGAATCCTACTGTTAACAGCGTTCAGAGAGACTATATGGCTGGTGAAGTCAGCAAGGATATCACAAGAAGATTCCTTCTTCCTGACGATGTTGTTAAGGCACATGAAGAAGGCCTTATCCACTTCCATGACGCTGATTACTTTGCACAGCATATGCACAACTGCTGTCTTGTAAACTTAGAGGATATGCTCCAGAACGGAACAGTTATCTCTGAGACCATGATCGAGAAGCCGCACAGCTTCGCAACAGCCTGCAATATCGCAACACAGGCAATTGCTCAGATCGCAAGCTCACAGTACGGCGGACAGAGTATCACATTATCTCATCTTGTTCCATTTGTTGATGTCAGCAGACAGAAGTTCAGAAATGAAGTTGCTCGTGAGTTCGAGACTGCTGGAATGAAGATCAACAAGAAGCAGGTAAACGAGATCGCAGAAATGCGTGTTAAGAAAGAGATTGAGAGAGGATGCCAGGTTATCCAGTATCAGGTCATCACACTGATGACAACCAACGGACAGGCTCCTTTCATCACAGTATATATGTATCTTGATGAGGTTCCAGAAGGTCAGGCAAGAGAAGACCTTGCAATGGTCATCGAGGAAATGCTCAAGCAGCGTATTTACGGCGTTAAGAACGAGAAGGGACAGCTTATCACACCAGCATTCCCTAAGCTCATCTATGTTCTTGACGAGGATAACATCACAGAAGATTCCAAGTACTGGTATCTGACAGAGCTTGCAGCTAAGTGCACAGCTAAGAGACTTGTTCCTGATTACATCTCAGCTAAGAAGATGAAAGAATTAAAGAAGGGCGATGTATATCCATGTATGGGATGCAGATCCTTCCTTACTCCTGACTCAGAGTCCAACGCAGAGGGACTTTGCAACCAGGGCAATAAAGCAAAAGCTCGTAACTATGTAGAGGGAGCTCACAAGTACTACGGACGTTTCAACCAGGGTGTTGTAACTCTTAACCTTGTAGATGTTGCCTGCTCATCAGCTAAGGATGAGGACAAGTTCTGGCAGATCCTTGAGGAGAGATGTGAGCTTTGCTACAGAGCTCTTATGTGCAGACACAACAGACTCCTTGGAACACCTTCAGATGTAGCACCTATCCTTTGGCAGAATGGAGCGCTTGCAAGGCTTGAAAAGGGTGAAGTTATTGATCCACTTCTTTTCGGTAACTACTCAACAATTTCACTTGGCTATGCAGGACTTTGCGAGTGTACCAAGTACATGAAGGGCGTTTCACATACAGATCCAAGAGGAAAAGACTTCGCCCTTAAGGTAATGCAGTTCCTTAACGACAAGTGTGCAGCATGGAGAGCAAAAGAGAATATCTCCTTCAGTCTCTATGGAACACCACTTGAGTCCACAACATATAAGTTTGCTAAGGCTCTTCAGAAGAGATTTGGTGTTATTCCTGATGTTACAGACAAGAACTACATTACAAACAGCTATCATGTACATGTAACAGAGCAGATCGATGCTTTCACCAAGCTTAAATTCGAGTCAGAGTTCCAGGCTCTTTCACCAGGAGGAGCAATCAGCTACGTTGAAGTTCCTGATATGAACAACAACATCGAAGCTGTTATCTCTGTAATGAAGTACATCTATGACAACATCATGTATGCAGAGCTCAATACCAAGTCTGACTACTGCCAGTGCTGTGGTTATGACGGAGAGATCAAGGTAGTTACAGATACAGATGGCAAGCTCATTTGGGAGTGCCCTAACTGTGGCAACCGCGATCAGAACAAGATGAATGTTGCAAGACGTACTTGTGGCTACATCGGAACTCAGTTCTGGAATCAGGGACGTACACAGGAGATCAAGGAAAGAGTTCTCCACATGTCCAATCCAAAGCTTTAATGTTAGAAAACACGCTGGTTCTTTTGAATGTCAGGCGTTTTCGGGAGATGAAAAAGATAAAATAGATACAAGCCGGGAGTCTTCCCGGCTTGTGTTGTATCAAGAGGAGAGTAATGAATTACGGACAGGTTTATTATAATGATGTTGCAAACGGAGTAGGGTGTAGAACAGCATTCTTTGTGTCAGGCTGCACTCATCACTGTAAAGGCTGTTTCAATGAGATGACATGGGACTTCAATTATGGAGAGCCTTACACTAAAGAAGTTGAAGATGACATAATAGAATCATTGAAACCTGATTATATAGCAGGATTAACAATTCTTGGCGGAGAGCCAATGGA
>CAMVJI010000085.1 GCA_947167765.1 uncultured Butyrivibrio sp.
CATCTTTAAAATCAAGGCCGTAGGAATTAACATTCTGGCCAAGGAGCATAACTTCCTTTACGCCGTCAGCTGCAAGCTTCTCGCACTCTCTGATGATATCTTTAGGAGCTCTTGAGCGCTCTCTTCCACGCACATAAGGAACTATGCAGTAGGTGCAGAAATTGTTGCATCCAAACATAATATTGACCCCTGACTTAAAGGGGTACTTACGAAAGACCGGAAGGTCCTCAACAATCTTGTCAGTCTCTTTCCAGATATCGATTATCATCCTGTCTGACTCAAGGCAGGTATTTAAAAGCTCTGCAAATTTGTAGATATTATGCGTTCCAAAAATAAGATCAACAAATCTGTAGCTCTTCTGAATCTTCTCAACAGCACCCTGCTCCTGCATCATACAGCCGCAGATAGCTATCTTCATGTGAGGATTATTCTTTTTATGATTGCTGCACTGACCAAGGCGGCCAAAAACTCTCTGGTCTGCATTGTCTCTTACTGTACATGTATTGTAGATGACAAAATCTGCATCTTCTGAATCTGTTTCTTCATAACCTGCAAGCTTAAGTATGGCAAGGAGCTTCTCAGAATCTCTTGCATTCATCTGGCAGCCAAAGGTTACAACGCAGGCTTTTGGCTTTCTTCCAAGCTCTTTTTCAAGTGCAGATACCTTCTGTTTTGCAAGCTCGATAAACTCAAGCTGGCGAAGACTCTCAGCATCTGTCACATCATTTTTACTACTGTTTAATACGTTAATACCCATTACAAAAAACTCTTTCTATCAAATCTTAAAATCTTTATAGACTTTTGCAAGTCCAAGGAGGATCTCAACAACCTTCCTCATTTCCTGAACTGATGCATACTCATATTTTCCATGGTAGTTGTAGCCACCAGTGCAAAGGTTAGGACATGGAAGACCCTTGTAAGAAAGTGAAGCTCCGTCTGTGCCTCCTCTTATTGGCACATCGATAGGCACAATATCAAGAGACTCCATAACTTTCCTGGCATTGTCCACAAGATGCATGTGAGGTCTTATCTTTTCGATCATATTGTAGTATTGGTCTCGAAGCGTTACTTCTACAGTTCCCTCGCCGTATTTCTTGTTAAGAAACTCAGCAGCAGCCTTAAACAGCTCTTTTTTCTCGTTGAAAAGAGCTTCATCATGGTCTCTTATTATGTAAGAAGCAGTTGCAGACTCTGTAGATCCCGTAATCTCAGTAAGATGGAAAAAACCTTCTCTTTTCTCTGTAAACATAGGGTTCTGGAATGCAGGTAAAAGTGAATGGAATTCATAGCAGATTAAAGATGCGTTTATCATCTTGTTCTTGGCATCACCAGGATGAACGCTTCTTCCATTAACCTTAATTACGCCTTCAGCTGCATTGAAGTTCTCGTACTCAAGCTCTCCAAGCTTACCTCCGTCAACAGTGTAGGCAAAAGAAGCGCCAAATCTGTCTATGTCAAAGAAAGCTGTTCCTTCTCCAATCTCCTCATCTGGTGTGAAAGCAATCATTATAGGACCATGCTGGATGCTATCATCTGTTAAGAGAGTCTCAGCCATAGTCATGATCTCAGCTACTCCTGCTTTGTCATCAGCACCAAGAAGCGTTGTTCCATCTGTGACAATAAGATCTTCTCCAATGTGATTTTTAAGTTCAGGGAAGCTGTCAGGAGAAAGAACGACCTTTCCATCTGAGCTAAGAATTATATCATTTCCGTCGTACTTCTCTACTATTCTGGCCTTAACATCCTTGCCGCTTACCTCATCAGATGTGTCCATGTGGGAAATAAAGCCAATCTTGGGAGCATTCTCATACCCTTTAGTAGCAGGGATAACTCCGTAAACGTAACAGTGGTCTTTATCATAAAAGACATTACTAACACCTATTTTATTCATCTCATCATAAAGTAGCTTTGCAAGATCATGCTGCTTTGCCGTTGAAGGAGATTTACCTGTTGTATCATCAGACTGAGTGTCTATTTTGACATATCTTAAAAACTTTTCAATTACATCGATGCTGCTCATTTTGTTTTCCTTTTTGCTTTATTTTTCTTTGAAAAAGAAGGATCTTTTTCGCTTATATATATCCTTACGGACCTGTCAGCTATCAGCTCAGTAAACATCTGGTTCTCAGAGGTAAATAGTCTATCAGATGCTTTTCCTTTTGTCTTTGGCTTTTCTAACTTGAGACTTCTGTTATCAGTGTCTGTAAGAATTTCCCATTTTAGCCCCTCAGGGAGCTTGGGAAGAGCTATTTCCTGATTGGTCCAGTTCATGTTAAAGCACACATATATAAATGGCTCGTCCTTTTCATAAAGGCCGCAAAACAGTATTCCCAGCAAATGTGAGTATCCTGATAGGTCAGGTCTGTATGCTTCTCTTCCATGACAGGAAAGATCAGGATATCCGCAGGATAAGTGATCCATAAGTCTAAAAGGCTTGTTTTCATGGAGAATCCTGTATTTAAAACGAAGGTCAATAAGGAACTTAACATATTCCAGAATATCCGGGTTCTTGTCCATGGATTTCCAGTCAACCCAGCCAGTTTCATTATCCTGGCAATAAGGATTGTTGTTGCCGCCCTGAGAATTGCCAAATTCATCGCCAGAAAAGATCATCGGAGTTCCCTGGGATAAAAACAGCATAGTAAGGATATTTTTGATCTGCTTCTTTCGAAGGTCCAGGATCTCGTGCTTTCTGGTCCTTCCTTCTATTCCGCAGTTCCAGCTTAAGTTATAATCTGTACCATCCTTGTTGTTTTCGCCGTTTTCCTCATTGTGCTTGTGCTCATAGGAAACCAGGTCAAACAGCCTGAATCCTTCATAGTCACAGATGTAGTTAATAATCCCATGATCTGTGCCCTGAGCGATCATGCTCTTTAAGAAATCAGAAGCAGAATTATCATCGCTCTTTAAAAAGCGCCTTGAGTTGTATAAAAAGGCATTGTTGTAATCAGCAAGAAGGCGAACAGGAGGCTCTTTTCCCTCATAGATATCAGCGTAGTTGAACCATTCGTTCCATATCTTGATATCAGTAAACAATGGTTCATTTGTAATAAGCCTTATAGGAATCGCCTTGCCCTTCAAATGGAATCCATCCACATGATATGTGCAGCGCCAAAACCTTAGGGCATCCATTATAAGAGTTCCATTTTCGTGCTCATCAAAATAAAACTGCATAATGACCTCAAGGCCATTTTTATGCATTGTCTTTACAAACTCTTTAAATTCATTTTCTGCATCATCCGGATTCTCACAATATGCAGTTCTTGGGGCAAAATAAAAGCCCTTTTTGTATCCCCAGAAGTTTAGCTTAAGCTTAACGCTGTTTTTATTGGATATACTTCCATCTTTTGAATACAAAAGCTCGCTCTTTTTACTTGTGCTGTAAGTGCTGCGCTTATCTGAGTTCTTGTAGGGATTTTCAATCTCATTCATCTCATAGGCAGGCATCAATTCAACAGCTGTAACCCCAAGAGATTTAAGATATGGGATCTTTTCAAGGATTCCCTTAAATGTACCTCTCTTTGAAGGAGTAACACCACTTGATGGGCTTTTAGTAAATCCCCTTACGTGAAGGAGGTAAACAAAACTGTCCTCATATGGAGTAAATGTGTGAGTATCGCCCTTCCAGTCAAATCTGTCCCTGGAAGTCTTGTAGTCAGCCTTGTTATCAAGCTTGGCTCTTATCTGATCATCTGGTACATCTTTGCCAAATTTCTCAAGGCCAAAGAACTGCTTGGCATAAGGGTCGCAAAATACATCCTCATCAGAAAAATAGTTGTAGGATTCATATGATGCAATATCATCGATCCCGCTAATCCTGACAGAGTATATATCCCCTCTTTTAAAGGACGAGGGTATCTCTATCTTTAGTGGCTTGTCACTTGCATCCCTTGGATACAGAGTAATACCACAGAATGCATTTTTGCCAAATACCGCTCTGACAACCAATGTCCTGTCATAGTCTATATAACACCCAAGAGGATAGGGTTTTTCTCTGTTTAGAACTAGTTTTGACGTCATTTTGCACCTATTTACCCTAGATTTAATCGCCCGTACATTTTACCACATTTATACCTAATATGCACCCAAAAGAGCGGATATTATGGTATTATAAAAGAAAAAAACTATCAAAAAGGGGGCTGTTATGGAGTTTTCCAAAAACGCTATCGACTGGAACACCAAAATAGAGAATGGTGAGCAGACAACTGTTGAAATAGAGCTTGATGAGGGCAAGATCGTTACCTGCGCACTGATCATCGTTCTTACAGTTAACTCTAAGGATTATATAGTTCTTTTGCCTCTGGACGAAAATGGCCAGAATAATGACGGCAATGTGTGGTTCTATGAATTTATCTTAAGTGGTCCTGATGCAGAGCCAGAGCTTGGCAATATTGAAGATGATGCTGAATATGAGGCTGTATCTGAAGCCTTTGACCTCTATTTAGATGATGTAGAATTTGATGAACTTGTAGATCTTCCAGAAGAAGATTCAGAAGAATGATAAAAAAGATCTTTTAACGGTCTTAAAAATCTTGAAGGCAGCATGGGATTTTCTTTGGTGCCTTTAATATAGGACATTATCAGCGCCGTTTTTGCTCTTGTCATGGCCACATAGAGCATTCGGCGCTCTTCTTCTATCTGAGCACTACTAATTGCACTTCTGCTTGGGATTATTCCTTCGTTTAGATCAGGTAGCCAGACATATTTAAACTCGAGGCCCTTGGATCCATGCATTGTCAATAGATTTACTTTTTTGGTGCTTTTATCTATTACTTCCCTGCTTGTCTCTATCTCTTTTTCATGCTCAAGGAACCTTCTTAGATCATCATATTCAAGGGATATTCTTTCAAGCTCATCAAGAGCTTTTTTGCTTCCAGGAAAAGCTTTGTCAATCCCAACAGAATTCCTTATGTATTTAACCGCAAGCATTGGTCTTAGATGCTTTATCATGTTTATTGATGAAAAGAACTTTTTAACCTGCGAAAGGCGCTTGTAGTTATCAGTATAGTATCTGCATACGTCCCTTTCATTTACTATTTCATTTGGAGCAGTATCTCTTGATATATATCGCATTGGCACGTTGATTATCTTTAAATAATCCCCTCTTTTATTGCCATTTATGGCAAAAGAGATATAACTAAGCAAAGTTTTTACTGCTTTATCGTCATAGATAGAGGCAGCTTTATTATCAAGATTAGTTGGTATACCATATTCATTTAAAACACTCAAAAGACTTTGTGCTTCTTTGTTGGTCCTGAAAAGGATCGCCATATCATCAAGTTCTTCTAAATGTTTTTTCAAAAACAGTGCAATGGCTTCCATCTGCCGCTTCCTTGACTCGTAGATCCTTGCATATACTCCGCCTTCTCCGTTATCCTTTGATGCACTTAGCTTCTTTTTAAATCTGACATGATTTTCTTCTATGACGCTTAAAGCTGCACAAACTATTTTCTTTCCGCATCTGTAGTTGATATCAAGGTTTATCATTTTGGCGCCCTGATCTTTAAAGCTTTCCATAAATTCAAGCATTATCTCAGGTCGTGATCCTCTAAAGCCATATATAGACTGATCATCATCACCAACAGCAAAAAGATTTTTCTCTTCTCCTAAAAGGAGTCCAACCACCTTATACTGCATGGGATTTATGTCCTGATACTCATCTATCAGGATGTATTTAAACTTCTCCTGATAAAACTTTCTTACTTGCGGGTTGTTATCTAAAAGTTCATAGCACCTTACTATCATGTCGTCAAAATCTATTTGCCCAAACTCTTTAAGGCGCCTGTTATAATCAGCAAATATTTCTGGAAAGACCTTATAAAGGCAGATATTTTCGAGGCATTCAGAAGGCCCAAGGTCAATGTTCTTGATCCTTGAAATCTCAGAAAGGATTCCATCTATCTGTTCAACTGCGTCGTCATATTCATCCTGAGATATCTTAGATGAGGCTTTTAACATAGACAGAATATCTCTTATGATCTCAGTCCTTAATTTATATGATGCAATTTGAGTATTGGAATCTTTAGAAGAATTATTTCTAATCATCTGATAAAAGACAGAATGAAATGTTCCAAATGATACTTCAGGATAAGAATTATCCGTCAGTTTAAGAAATCTGATCTGCATTTCTATAGCAGCAGCTTTGGTAAATGTAATTACCAGGATTTTTGAAGGATCGACACCACTTTCAATAAGGTGCGATAGCCTTCTTACAATGACGAAGGTTTTGCCGCTTCCTGGCCCTGCAAGTATCATTGCAGGACCATTTGCGTGCATAATAGCCTTCATCTGTGAGGCATTTATATTATTTTTCAAGCAGTTCTATTCCTTTTTTGATTCTGGCTATTGTTTCATCCTTACCAAGGATCTCCATTGCTTCAGTTGCTCCGCATGGAGTCATCTCCTTGCCACATACAGCAATTCTTACTGGCCATAGAACAAAGCCATTCTTAAACTCTTTCTCCTTGATGTATCCTGAAAGAAGCTCGTAGAGAGAGTCATTTGAATAATCATCATGGGCTTCAAGAAGTGGAAGAATCTCTTTAAGCACCATAAGTGATGACTCCTTGTCGGTCTTCATCTTCTTATGGCAGTAAATGTCTGTGCTGTATTCAGGAAGGCTCTCAAAGAAATCAACCATTCCCGGAATATCAGGCCATATCTCAATTCTGGTCTTTACCATAGCAGCAATCTTTTCAAGATTAATGTCCTTGGTGATGGCCTTTTTGAGGTATGGAAGAGCCTGCTCATAAAAGAGCTTGTCATCCATCTTCTTTAAGTACTCGCCATTCATCCATTTAAGCTTGGTGTAGTCAAATACCGCAGGAGACTTATTGATTCTCTTATAATCGAACTTCTCAACAAGGTCCTGAAGGCTCATTATCTCAGTATTGTCATCAGGAGACCATCCAAGAAGAGCTACAAAGTTTACAACTGCTTCAGGAACAAAGCCTTGCTCGATCAGATCTTCAAAGGATGAGTGTCCGCTTCTTTTTGAAAGCTTGTGGTGCTCCTCGTCTGTTATAAGTGGGCAGTGGATATACTTAGGGACTTCCCATCCAAAGGCATCATAAAGTCTGTTGTATTTTGGTGATGATGAAATATACTCATTACCACGAACAACATGTGTG
Organism: uncultured Butyrivibrio sp.; assembly: GCA_947167765.1. Taxonomy (GTDB): domain Bacteria; phylum Bacillota; class Clostridia; order Lachnospirales; family Lachnospiraceae; genus Butyrivibrio. The sequence goes on from CAMVJI010000085.1 coordinate 7,131, forward strand.
ATTCCCATAAGGTGATCATCAACTACGTTAGCAAAGTTATAAGTTGGATAGCCGTCAGACTTGATAAGTATCATGTCATCAAGCTCTTTATTCTCAACACTTACATCTCCATAAAGCTCATCATGGAATGTAGTTGTTCCTTCTGTAGGATTATTCTGACGGATTACAAAAGGCTTACCTTCTGCGAGATTTTTTTCGATTTCTTCCTTGGAAAGATGCAGGCAGTGCTTATCATAAACACTTATCTCCTTTACCTCTCCGTCAACTTCTATCTTCTGTACAAGGGTCTTAAGCCTCTCCTCATCACAGAAGCAGTAATATGCCTGTCCCTTATCGATGAGCTCCTTTGCGTACTGCATGTAAATGCCAGCCTTCTGACGCTCACTCTGAACATAGGGGCCAACAGGACCTCCGATGTCCGGGCCTTCATCATGAATAAGTCCAGTTTCTTTAAGTGTGTTATAGATGATCTCGGTAGCACCTTCTACGTAGCGCTCCTGATCAGTATCCTCGATACGAAGGATATAATCTCCACCTTCATGCTTGGAAATAAGGTAAGCATAAAGAGCTGTTCTCAAATTGCCTACATGCATACGACCTGTTGGACTTGGTGCGTATCTTGTACGAATCTTAACCATTTTTACTCCTCTAAATCAACTCATTATTTTGTGCCGGTAGAACCAAATCCGCCTCTGTCCTTGCCATCTAGGTGATCACACTCATCAAAGACTATTGTTGGCTGGTTCTCCATTATCCTGAACTGGCAAATACGGTCATTAAAGCTTATATGTGTATCTCTCATAGCTATTACAGGTACAAACCACTGGTCATTGTCCCCGCAATATGAATGGTCTATGACCCCCATATGATTAGCCTGTATAACGCCGTAGTTTTTAAAGGTTGAGCTTCTGGGTACTACATGTGCTTCGTAGCCTTCCGGGATCTCCATTGCAACGCCAAGTGGAATCAAATGAAATTCTCCCTGTTTAAGATCCACGTCTTCAGCACTTCTAAGATCGATCCAGTCTGATTTGCCATCAATATACTGGAGCTTTTCAAGTCTTTCATCAAAATACTTTATCTTAATTCTCTTTTCCATGCCTTAAGCCCTTCCTTTTTAGCCATCTATAAATAATACCACAAAAATCAATTAATTGAAGTAACTTTGTAATCTTTATCTTCAACCGCTTTTTTAAGCACATCTTCTGATACATCACCAGAAAGAGTTACTACAGCAGAGCCCTTTTCATGGCTTACATCAGCACTTTCTACACCATCTATAGCCTCAAGTGCTTTCTTTACAGTCATTTCACAGTGTCCACACATCATTCCTTCGATCATCATTGTCTTTGTCATAATTTCTTTTTTCATCCTTTCATCTGTGTTTATATTATTGTTTATAATTTCGCCCGTAACAGGTTTTTTGATAACTTTATCCTTTGAGCTGTCGTGAATCTTTAAAAGATTAAGTCTAAGAGCATTTGTTACCACAAAAAAGCTCGATAAGCTCATGGCTGCTGCTCCAAACATAGGACTAAGTTCCCATCCAAAAAGTTTAATATAAGCTCCTGCTGCAAGAGGAATACCTATAATATTGTAAATAAATGCCCAGAACAGATTCTGATGTATGTTTCTAAGCGTTGCTCTTGAAAGCCTTATAGCTGCTGCAACATCAAGAAGGGAGTTCTTTAGAAGGACTACATCTGCTGCATCTATAGCAACATCCGTTCCAGCTCCGATAGCAATTCCTGTATCTGCTCTTGTAAGAGCTGGAGCGTCATTTATTCCATCCCCTACCATTGCAACTTTACCATATGAAGAGAGCTTTTTCACGATCTCTTCCTTATCATCAGGAAGGACTTCAGCAGCAATTTCATCAACGCCAGCCTGATCACCTATTGCTATGGCTGTTCTTGCATTATCTCCAGTGATCATGACAACATGGATTCCCATGTTTTTAAGTTCTTTTATAGCCTTGGCTGAATCCTCTTTTATAGTATCAGCTACAGCTATAATACCGATAAGCTTATTATTCCTGGCAAAACAAAGTGGTGTCTTGCCTTGAGAAGCAAGGGCAACAGCCTTTTCTCTTACTTCCGGCTGTATGCTGCAAATGCTGCTTATATATTTAAGGCTTGCGCCTACAACCTCCTGCCCAAGGTACTTTCCTCTAAGTCCATGTCCAGGAAGTACTTCAAAGTCAGTTATATCTTCATCATCTTCTTCGTCGTAAGGATCTTCAGAATATACTCTAAGATCACCAACATAGTCCACAACAGCCTTAGCAAGTGGATGCTCGCTCTTTTTTTCCAAGAGTCCTGCGATTTTAAGAAGTTCATTTTCAGAGCTGTTTATAAGTGAATATCCGCTTCTTGTGACAGAATCAGCGGTAAACACATCAGTTACTACAGGTTCTCCCTTAGTTATGGTACCGGTTTTATCAAGTGCAACGATCTGGGTCCTTCCTGCGTTTTCAAGAGAAGTCGCTGTTTTAAACATAATGCCGTTTTTGGCACCAACACCGTTACCAACCATGATAGCCACAGGTGTTGCAAGACCAAGTGCGCAGGGACAGCTGATAACAAGAACAGCGATGGCTCTTGAGAGGGAATAGCCAAACTCTTTTGTAATAAGGAACCAGATTATAAATGTTATAGCAGCTATTCCAATGACAGCCGGAACAAAAATACCAGAAACCTTATCAGCAATTTTTGCAATTGGTGCTTTTGTTGCTGACGCATCGCTTACCATCTGGATTATCTGGGAAAGTGTTGTATCTTTTCCAACTCTTGTGGCACGGCATTTTATAAATCCGGAAGTATTGATAGTTGCTCCGGAAACAGTTGATCCTATAG
>CAMVJI010000086.1 GCA_947167765.1 uncultured Butyrivibrio sp.
TTTTATTTATCTGACTTTCTCTAAAGTCATCGTCAGCGTACTTATCTCCCTCAGAAATAAGCTCGTCGTAGCCTGAAAGCATCTCTTTTGACATCCAGGAGGAGATCTTGGATCCGCCAAGTGAAGCATTGATAAAGCCTACTGCCTGACCTGTGATCTTCTGAAGGTATGCTGCGAAGAAATAACCTGTTGCAGAAAAATCCATGATGGTCTCCGGACTTACATGGCTCCAGGCTCCTGTATGGATCTCTTCAAGAGGGCCATGGAAATCTGTGTCTTCCACGATCTTAAAGGTCCTGATGGTAGGATTTTCCTCTATTTGTGTGAGGGCAGGATATCTGTCTTTCACCCTTGCAATAGGAAGCTCGATGTTGGACTGGCCTGTAACAAGCCACACAAGGCCGATCATTACGTCCTTTACCGTTATCTCTTTTCCCTTGTCATCAGATACTACAAGTTCGTAAGGACCTCCGCTTTCTCTTGCAGAAAGAAAAATATCAAAACGTCCGTTTTCATCTGCAGTCCCTTTTGATGAGAGATTGTCAAGCTTTACTTCTACCTGTGCTCCTGGCTCATCCCAGCCCCATATGTGTATTCTCTTTCTTCTCTGGATGACCATCCCGTCTGAGATGATCTTTGGAAGAGTTAAAGTTTTCATTACTATTGACTCCATAATTTTCCATAATCCTTCTTATCGCTCATTATACAAAAACATGGCGTCACACCTCTTCGCATTTTCCGCCATGTTTTTTTCCATTTTCAGACTTTTTGAAAATTCTATCTAACGATATACTGCGATTTTCTTTTCATAAAGTGCTAAGGGAAATGCCAAAAGCAACCTTTGACAAGTCCATGGCAATAATTGGGTGGAAGCAAATCTTCCAAATACTATAAATTACAATTAGCATTAACTATTGTTCGGGGGAATTTACATGCTTAGAGAAACTACTACAGAAAATGGAAAAGTAAGGGGCCTTCCAGGCAATGACCCAAGAGTCACAGTCTTTAAAGGCATTCCATTTGCAGCTCCACCTATTGGTGAAAACAGGTGGAAAGCGCCTCAGCCCTGCAAGGATTATGAGGGCACTTTAAACGCCTTTAGCTTTGGACCAATCTCATATCAGGACACTCCTGGTGTTGGCGACATGCTCTACAACAGGGAGTGGCACGTGGATCCTGATATTCCCATGAGCGAAGACTGTCTTTACCTTAATATCTGGACTCCTGCAAAAGATAAAAGTGAAAAGCTTCCAGTCCTTGTATGGATCTACGGCGGCGCCTTTCAGTGGGGATATACAGCTGAGATGGAGTTTAACGGAGAGCCTCTTGCAAAGCGTGGCGTTATAGTTGTCAGCATAGCTTACCGACTTGGCTGCTTTGGCTTTTTGGCTCATCCGGAAGTAAGCAGCCAGGCCCCTGATGCTCCCGCAAACTTTGGACTTCTCGACCAGAAGGCGGGGCTTGACTGGGTTAAAAGAAATATCGCCTCCTTTGGTGGAGACCCTGACAGGATAACTCTTGGAGGCCAGTCAGCTGGCGGAGCAAGCGTACAGCACCAGCTCTCCTGCAAGGATAATAAAGACATCATAAAGGCTGCGGCGATCTTCAGCGGCATCATTAAGCTCAAAAACCACGACGCAGATATTTTCAATCCTCTAAATCTTTCTCAGGCAGAGGATCTTGGAAAAGAATTTTTTGATAGCCTTGGCGCGAAAGATTTAAAGCAGGCAAGAGCTCTTTCTTCAAAAGAAATCCTTGATGGCTACAACAGATTTGTAAATGATCACAGGAGAATGTTCCCTATTGTGGACGGACTCTTTTGCGAAGCTGACCCAACTGAAAACATCGCAGACGGCAAATGCCTGGATGTGCCCATCATTTCAGGCAACACCACAGATGAGTTCTCAGAGGCCGGCGTAAATATGGTGGAACTCTCAACCAAGGATGTTTTCCAAAGGGCAGGAAAGGCAAGACCTCAGCAGAACTACTATTACTACAGATTTGATCCGGATATTCCGGGAGATGGCCACAAGGGTGATTCATACCCTGGAACTTTCCACTCCTGCGACCTGTGGTTTTTCTTTGACACCCTACACATGTGCCACAGACCTTATTCTGGAAGGCACTACGATCTGGCAAACCAGATGTGCGACTACTTCGCAAACTTTATTAAAACTGGTAACCCTAACGGAAACGGAATAGATGGCAGTCCTCTTCCTGTGTGGGACTGTTATAAAGATGGCGCCCTTAATGAGATGGAGTTCTTGGGCTCTGGAGCCATTTCAAAGCTTGAGGGCGGCATAAGACAAGGCAGCAAAAAACAGGCTGTCAATCCTTACCTTCCATCCTGGGAATACATCCCAGATGGTGAACCCTATGTGTTTGATGAGAGAGTCTATGTCTATGGATCCCATGATCTTTGTGGCGGTGAGACCTTCTGCCTTGGGGATTATGTATGCTGGTCTGCACCGATAGATGATCTTGGAAACTGGCACTATGAGGGCATTATCTATCCAAAGGTCTCAGATCCTTTTAATCCCGACGGTCACATGTGCCTGTACGCTCCAGATATCACTGTAGGTCCCGACGGCAGATACTATCTGTACTACGTCCTTGACAAGGTAAGTGTTGTTTCTGTTGCAGTAGCGGACACTCCAGCAGGACCATTTGAGTTCTACGGATATGTTCACTATGAAGACGGAACAAAGCTTGGAGATAAAGAAGGCGATGAGCCCCAGTTTGATCCGGGAGTTATGACCGAAGGTGACAGCACTTATCTTTACACCGGCTTTTGCGGGCATGGAGATAAGTCAAGACACGGTGCCATGTTCACAGTCCTTGACAAGGATATGCTCACAGTGAAAAAAGCTCCTGTCATCGTTGTACCTGGTGCCCAGTATAGCCAGGGGACAGGCTATGAAGGCCATGCTTTCTTTGAAGCACCTTCCATAAGAAAGCGCGAAAACACCTACTACTTTATCTATTCCTCAGAAGTCATGCATGAGCTTTGCTACGCAACCTCAGATAAGCCGGAAGGACCATTTACTTATGGCGGCGTTATCGTAAGTAACTGCGACCTTCACATAGATACATATAAAAAAGCAGAAGACCCTTCAGCTTATGGCGCCAACAACCACGGAAGCATCGTGGAAATTGGGGATAGCTGGTATATCTTTTACCACAGACACACCCATGGAACCTGGTATTCAAGACAGGGCTGCGCTGAAAAGATAGATTTTGACAAGGATGGAAGGATCCCTCAGGTAGAGATCACTTCCTGCGGTCTAAACGGCGGTCCTTTATCTGACATTGGAGAGTATCCAGCCTACATAGCCTGCAACATATTTACTCCTGAGAAGAAAATCTATGTAGAAGAAAGCTCCCCAAGAGTTGTACAGGAAGGCGACGAAAAGTCCCAGGGCTATAGCTACATCAAGGCTATAAAGGATGGTACAACTATTGGCTTTAAGTACTTTGACGTCAAGGGCGCCACTGGGCTTTTGATAAAGACAAGAGCTTACTATCACGGACATTTTGAAGTAAGGACATCTCTTGATAAAGAGCCAATCGGATTCATAAGTGGCGACAACTCCAACATCTGGACAGAGAACAGCTGCGTATTTGATGAACCTCTCACAGATAGCAAATGTACACTGTACCTGACCTATAGAGGAAGCGGAGCCCCGTCACTTAAGACCATCGAGTTCGTTCACTGAACATAGACGGTTCTTTCGAGACAGGGGGACGGTTCTTTTGTCTTGTTTTATCTTGATAAAATAAGACAAAAGAACCGTCCCCGCTGTCTCGAAAGAACCGTCCCCCTGTCTCAAAAGAACCACAATCACAACTTGTACTGTTTTGGTAAAAACAACAATACATTTGACGATTGTGTAGATTTTGTGTCTAAATCTTTATGCAAATAGCACAATAAATACGTCTAAATCATAAAATTTCTGTTAAAGAAGTAAAAAAAGTGCTTACGAAAGTAAAAGAATTCCATTCTGCAAAAAAAATCCAAAAATTATAATGAGCATGAAAATGATACAAGTAATCATTTTTTTAACCAAAAGGGAGAAAGGGGTTTTAGTATGAAAAACAAAACTATGAAAAAGGTAGCAGCTTTTTCAATGAGCACAGTGCTCATGGCAGCTACACTTGCTGGTTGTGGACAGGCTGCTGCTCCATCTGGCGATGCAGGAACAACAACTGGCAGCGACACAACAGCACAGACATCTGACGCAGGATCAGAAACAGTTGCAAGCGGCGACATCGTTGACATGACATTCTTTGCAGGAATGCCTGGCACCGAGATCAACAGCGGCAACAACGAGATCCAGGACATGATCGCAGAAAAGACTGGCGTTCGTCTCAAAGAGACATGGCTTACAGGACAGACTGTTGCTGAGGCTATCGGAAGCATCATCGCATCTGGCACATATCCAGATCTTATCGATGGTGGTGACGGATGTGCAGACCTTTACAATGAAGGCGTTCTCGTACCATGGGATGAGTACCTTGAGAGCGGCAAATATCCTAACCTTACAAACTACTACACACCTGCAGAGTGGGATCAGTTCAGACAGGACGACGGACACATCTACTGGTGTAACGTATTCCAGAACACAAAGGGCGCTCCTACAGGAACAGCTCACAACGACGAGGCATTCTGGATCCAGGCTCGTGTTCTTGAGTGGGACAACTACCCAGAGATCAAGACTCTTGACCAGTACTTCGATCTTCTTGAGAGATACGCAGCAGCTAATCCTAAGACTCAGGACGCTAACGGCAACGAGATGGATATCATCCCTTACACATGCCTTTGCGATGACTGGAGATACTTCTGTATCGAGAACGCTCCTCAGTTCCTTGATGGATATCCAAACGACGGTTCTGTAATCGTTGATTTCGATGGCAAGGATCCTACAATCGTTGATTACAACACAACTCCTACAGCTAAGAGATACTTCGCTAAGCTCAACGAGGAGTACAAGAAGGGTATCGTAGATAAGGACTTCGGAACACAGAAGTACGACGACTATATCCAGAAGCTTTCAAACGGTAACGTACTTGGTATGTGTGATCAGTACTGGGATTTCCAGCAGATCAACGACGCACTCCTTACAGCAGGTCTTGATGTTCAGGGATGCAACTACGTTCCTCTTGGACTTACAATCGATCCTGGTATGGAGAACCGTTGGCATACATACGGCGACACACTTAACACAGCTTCAGGTATCGCAGTTACAACAAGCTGCGCAGATCCAGATCTTGCATTCTCATTCCTTGACAAGATGCTTGACCAGGATATCATGAACCTTCGTTTCTGGGGTGTTGAAGGTGAGGATTACCTCGTAGACGAGAACGGCCTCTTCTACAGAACACCTGAGATCAGAGCTAAGGTTGCTGATCCTAAGTACAAGGCAGATCACATGTGCATGTACAGCTACCTTCCTCAGTACGGCGGAACAAGCGATGATGGTATCAACGCAAACCTTCCAGAAGAGCAGCCTTCAGAGTTCTATGACAAGCTGGCTGAGCCTCTTAAGAAGTGCTTCGATGCTTACGGCGCTAAGAACTACCCTGACCTTATCGGATCAGTTGTAGAAGATGTAAACGCAACACATCCTTGGTTCCCAATGTGGTCATACTCCAACAACCTCGACACATCAACTCCTGGTGGTGTAGCCTGGACAAAGATGGGCGAGTGCAAGCACGAGTGGCTTCCTAAGCTCGTTATGGCTTCAGACTTTGAGAGCGAGTGGAACAACTACATGGCAGCTTATGAAGGATGCAATCCTCAGGACTTCCTTAGCCAGATGCAGGAAGAGCTCGACAGAAGAGTGGCAGCAAACGCAGGCAACTAATGCATAATTTCTGATTTAGACGATAAGGCGGCCATATGCAGCAGATATAAGTATATGGCCGCTTTTTTCTTAAGATTTTAATGGGAAAGGGTACCTAAAAGGCATGAGTAAAACCGTCGCAACTAAAAAGAAAACGGTCATCACCAGAAAAGAACTCGCCAAGCAGAAAGTCCTTATTGCATGGTCTGCAGTATTTGTCATCTATGGATTTATCTTCTGTTATCTGCCCCTGGCCGGCTGGTTAATGGCTTTTGAAAACTACAAAAATAAAACTGGCCTCTTCCACTCACAGTGGGTTGGTCTCGAAAAATTCAAATTCCTGTTCTCAGATGCTACATTCATCAAGGTTATCAGAAACACCTTCTGCATGGGAACATTAAACCTTGTCTTTACAACTCTCACAGCAATCGTTTTTGCTATCCTCTTAAATGAATTCAGGTTGCTCAGAGCAAAAAAAGTAGTACAGACTATTTCATACCTGCCTCACTTCCTTTCATGGATCATCGTTACAGGTATTTTAAATGATGCTCTGTCATCAACAGGTATCATAAATGAGCTTTTACAAAAATTTGGACTGGTAAAAGACACTGTTCCATTCTTCTCCATACCGGCGCTGTTCTGGCCAATCGTAACCTTCGCCCACGTGTGGAAGGAAACAGGATGGAACGCCATCATCTATCTTTCAGCCATAACATCAATTGATCCTTGCCTTTATGAGGCAGCTTCTATCGATGGTGCAGGAAGATGGGGAAAGATAAAGAATGTCACATTACCGGGAATCAAACCTACGATCATAATCCTGCTTATCATGAACATGGGAAATCTCTTAAATGCAGGTTTTGAAGTGCAGTACCTCTTAGGAAACGGACTTGTAAAGAGCGTTTCCGACACGATCGATATCTACGTACTTACCTGGGGTATCAGCCAGAATGACTATTCCCTTGGTACTGCTGCAGGTATCTTTAAGAGCGTGGTTTCCATTGCGATCATAGTAATTGCTAATTCGATCGCCAAGAGAACCGGCGAAGAAAGGTTATTCTAAGGGAGGTGCTGTATGGAAAATAATGAGATTAAGTCAGGCGGACTTCATAAATTAAAAATCGGAGATGTGATCTTTTACATCTTTCTGTATCTATTCATGCTGATCTTCTGTGTAGTAACCATTTATCCGGTTCTTAACACACTGGCCATTTCTTTCAACGACGGTGTAGACGCCATGAGAGGCGGTGTGCACCTGTGGCCAAGAATCTTTACTACCCAGAACTATTCAGCGGTACTTGCTCTTAGAAACATCGGTCGAGGCGCTTTGATATCTGTACTTAGAACCGTTCTTGGAACACTTTTTGCAGTTGTTGCCAATGCGCTTCTTGCCTTCATTGTAAGCCAGAAGAACTTTGTGTTCAGATCTCAGCTTTCTCTTTTCTGGGTTATAACAATGTACGTTAATGGTGGTATGATCCCTATCATGCTCCTTTACAGAAACCTTCACCTCACCAATTCCTTCTGGGTATATGTAATTCCCGGAATGGTCAGCGGTTTCAACATGCTGGTCATGAGAACTTACATGGAAGGTCTTCCTGATTCACTCCAGGAAGCAGCCCAGATCGATGGCGCCGGCTACATGAAGATCTTCGTATCTGTAGTGTCACCTCTTTGCAAACCAATCTACGCTACAATAGCTCTTTTCGTAGCAGTTGGTCAGTGGAACTCCTGGTTTGATACCATGCTCTACAACCGTATGGCAGATCAGTACACAACACTTCAGTACGAGCTCATGAAGATGCTTTCAGCAGTTACCAGCCTTAAGGGAAATGCAGGAGCTGCCACAACCGGTACACAGGTAAATATCACTCCTGTCTCTGTAAGAGCTGCAGCAACCATTATCACAATGGCACCTATCGTAATGCTTTACCCATTCCTTCAGAGGTATTTCGTTGCCGGTCTAACAATCGGTGGCGTTAAAGAATAATACCTATCGATTACAATTACGTGAAAACGGCCCGGAGCAATGCTCCGAGCCGTTTTTGCTATTCTAAATTTTATTCGCGTTCCTGTCCGTGGGTGCCGATTCTTACAAGGGCTCTGTAGAGCTTAGCCTCTGCACGGATCCTTGCATCTTTATCAAGCATCTGATCCTTAAGGCGTTCCTCAGCATGTTCCTTGGCGGCCTTAGCACGCTCAAGGTCAATGTCTTCACTCCACTCCCAGGTGGTTGGAAGAACTCTGACCTCACCCTTCATGACCGAAAGCATTCCACCGATACAGGCTGCTTTTCTTTCTGTGCCGTCTGCCATGGTTACCCTGGCGGTGCCCATACCAATCGCAGTACAGTAGTCAGTATGTCTTGCAAGTATCTCAACATCACCGTCTATTGTACGCAGCAGTATTTTTTGAACCTCGCCATCAAAGTCCAGGCCATCCATGGAAACAACCTGTAAATGATAAGTTGACATAGTAGCTCCTTTTTACTTTTTAGCCTTTTCGAATACTTCGTCAATGGTTCCAACAAGGAGGAATGCTGACTCTGGAAGATCGTCGCACTCGCCGTCCAGGATCATCTTAAATCCGCGGATAGTCTCTTTAAGAGGAACGTACTTTCCAGGAAGTCCTGTGAACTGCTCAGCAACTGAGAAGCTCTGTGACAGGAAGTTCTGTACCTTACGTGCTCTGTAAACAGTAAGCTTATCCTCTTCAGAAAGCTCGTCCATACCCATGATGGCGATGATATCCTGAAGTTCTCTATATCTCTGAAGTACCTGCTGAACTCCCTTTGCTACTTCATAATGCTCTTTTCCTACGATATCAGGTGAAAGGATACGGCTTGTTGAATCAAGAGGATCAACAGCTGGGTAAATACCCTTAGATGCGATATCTCTGGAAAGAACGGTTGTAGCATCAAGGTGTGTGAAGGTTGTAGCAGGAGCAGGGTCTGTAAGGTCATCCGCAGGCACGTATACAGCCTGAACTGATGTGATAGAACCCTTCTTGGTTGATGTGATACGCTCCTGAAGAGCACCCATCTCAGTAGCCAGTGTAGGCTGGTAACCTACGGCTGAAGGCATACGTCCAAGAAGCGCTGAAACCTCTGAACCAGCCTGTGTGAAACGGAAGATATTATCGATGAACAAAAGCACGTCCTGATTCTTAACATCACGGAAATACTCTGCCATTGTAAGTCCGGAAAGACCAACTCTCATTCTGGCTCCGGGTGGCTCATTCATCTGACCATAAACAAGGGCTGTCTTGTCAAGAACTCCACTTTCCTTCATTTCTCCATAAAGGTCATTACCTTCACGGGTACGCTCACCAACACCGGTGAATACTGAAATACCGCCGTGAGCTTTGGCAACGTTATTGATAAGCTCCATGATAAGGACAGTCTTACCAACTCCGGCACCACCGAAAAGACCGATCTTACCACCCTTAGCATAAGGGCAGATAAGGTCAACTACTTTGATTCCTGTCTCAAAGATCTCTGTAGCAGGCACCTGATCTTCGTATGAAGGAGCAGGACGATGGATTGCCCATCTCTCTACGCCCTCTGGAGCAGGCCCATTGTCTACAGGTTCTCCAAGCAGGTTAAAAATTCTACCCAGGCACTTGTCACCAACCGGTACAGTGATAGGGCTTCCTGTGTCTTTTGCCTCTGCTCCACGAACAAGTCCGTCTGTGGAACTCATGGCTACACATCTTACCACATCATCGCCGACCTGCTGTGCAACCTCTGCAACCAGCCTGCGGTCACCGATCATGATCTCTATGGCATTGTGAAGATCTGGAAGCTCACCCTCTTTGAAGCGGATGTCAAGTACAGGGCCTGTAACCTGAATTACCTTTCCAACATGATTCTCACTCATTGTTTAAACTCCTTAAGTTTTCAATTTAAGATTACGTAGGCGGTCAGCTTTCCGCACCCGCAACAATCTCGGTAATCTCTTGTGTGATGCTAGCCTGACGAGCTCTGTTGTAGTACAGACTCAAGTTATCGATCATCTCCTCTGCGTTGTCTGTTGCAGCCTCCATAGCTGTTCTGCGGGCAGCAAGCTCACTCGCATAGGAAATATTGATACTGGAATAAAGAATTCCCGCCAGGTACTCCGGAACAATTGCATTGAAC
>CAMVJI010000087.1 GCA_947167765.1 uncultured Butyrivibrio sp.
AGACCATGGTCTTTTTCTTCATCAAACCACTCTGAGTCATTATCTGCATCCGACAGTTCTTTTGCATACTCAGGATCAGTAAGTATCTGTCTGAAAAGGCCATGGCACCCATCAGAGCAATCTCTCCAGGTAGCATCAAAGTTCCCTGTATACCATGGGTCTGCCACGTCACCATCCCTGTCAGTAAAGTCCAGCATCTTGTATAGCTTCTTGTCAGGATCCCCTCCAAAGAGCCTTTCAAGATCTCTCATATTGGCTCTGTCCATGCCAATAATGAAATCAAACTTATCGTAGTCTCCCCGTGATGTCAGTCTTGCTCTCTTTTCTGAAACTCCAAGCTCATTGTCGTCGGTTCCAATCCCATGCTCACGAAGCTTCGCTCTCGCCGGTGGATAGACAGGACTTCCAACTCCGTTCCATATCTCATCTGTGTGAGTTGCACTTGACTCTATATGAAAGTGCTCTGATAATCCCTGCTTATTTACAATGTCCTTCATGATAAACTCAGACATTGTCGATCTGCAAATATTGCCGTGGCAAACGAAAAGAATACTTATCATTACTGCTCTTCTCCGTTCTAATCTGTAAAGTAGTCCACTAACCCCGTCCCCCCCAGGTCCATCAAAAGCTTCTTATCCGATGATCTATTGGACATTACATTTCCTCCAGTCAGTTTTCCAGAGTCTATAAAACTGATGACAACAGTCTTAGTGTACCCACTAATGGCTGTTGTCATCTACTTAAATACATTTAGATGTTTTTACTTTGTATCTGTCAGTTCTTTTTCTTTCTTCTTTTCCATATGCTCTTTGTACATCTTCTCGCCGGTAACACCCAATATAGCTATGAGAAGGATCCACCAGAAGCTCTTCTTTTCAGGAACTGTATTACTCTCAGCTGCCATGGAAAGAGCTGTCTTTTCCTCTGCAATTGCTACTGTAGTCCTGCCTGTAGCAAATTCTGTATCTTCAGGGATTTCATCACTTATAGCCTCTCCTGCGCCAGCTGGGGCATCAGAAAGAGCTACGGCTCCATCACCTATCCTAGTGCCATCCTCAGAAGCAGTGGTTCCTACTCCTGCGTCTGCACCAGTACCGCCCTGAGCCGCGTTAACGTCATAAGAAGCTTGTGAAGATGTGCCTGCTGCGTCCGCAGTTGTAGCATGTGCAGTCTCATTGACCGCTTCTTCTATGGCAGCAACGGCCTGGGCAGCGAGGGTGCCTGCTGGTCTGACAGCTCCTGCGCCATCAGCCAATGCGCCTCCAGTTTCCGTACCTGCATCAGCGCTACCTCCAGAACTCTCTGAACCAGAGCCGCTTCCTCCACTTCTAGCTGGCGGTGTCAATCTCTCAATAGCCTTTGTAAGATCCTGCTCTGCATCTGCATACTGTTTTTGTAGTTTTTCAAGATTCTCATTGGCTTTATTAGCATTTTCAGCAGCCTTACCCTTTAAGCTGTTAAGCTCAGAGATAAGTCCTGCCACGCTCAGGTCATTAAGTCTTGCAGCCTCTGCTTCATCAATATCCTTAAGTCCAAGGTAACCTGCTATATCCTCAACACCAAGCGCAGTCGTTGCTTTCATGGTCTTCCTGCTCTTTAGGCTCTTTGAAACAACTTCATCTATGGCCTTATTAAGGTCATCAACCTTCTCTTGGGCCTTATCTGCTGCTGCCTGAGCCTTATCAGTCTCTTCCTTGTACTGGGCATACTTGGTGATAAGCTGGGCAGCATCATTGTCGGTTGCATTGCTTGTAATAAACGCATTAAGGGCTTTACTGTTTGCAACAACATCACCTATCTTACTATCAAGCTTGCCATCAATGTGCCACTTATATACATCTGTGCCACTATTAGTATACTTATCGATATTCTTGTCGGACGCTATGATCAGGCAGTTAGCATCATGTAGGAGACTGTTGTGGTTCTGTATGACCTTGGTAAGTTCGAATCCATTATATGAAGTAAATTCAGGTTTCTCAGGATTACCAGTACTTACAGCCAGATCTCCTGCCTTTATCAGTTCATCCCTTATGATCAATTGCTGCTTTCCGTCTTTATCAATGTAGCTGTAGACGTCTAGCTTGCCAGCCTTGAAACTTTTATTTCTTTCGGAATTGGAAAGATCATTTTTATCAACATTATTTGCCGGATTATTGTAGTAATCGATTATATACTGGTTTGCCTGTACTTCAATTGTATCCTTTTCAAATACTACGATGCCCGGCTGGCCTGCACTAATATTAGTCTTATCATAGTTCTGCCTTATGAGGGAATCCCAGTTAAAGTACTTGGTTGCATTTTCAACTATATTTCCATCCTTATCTTTGTAGGTAAGATTCAGCTTTGTATAGTTGTACTCCTGTCCATCAACACCTTTCTTTGATGGTTCAAATGTATAATCAATAACTTCAAGTCCAAGTACCTGAGGAATATAGTAATTGATCACTACATTTCTCATGGTCTCTCTGCTCTGCTCTAAATTATCTTTGCTCCATGAAGCCTTCCATGCATTGTCATCATTAGCGCCCATGCGCGTAGCCATGGTATTGGCCTTTTTCTCATCTTCAAGCTTGTCCTGAACAACGCTTAAGGCTCCAGCAAGGTTATCTACCTTATCCTTAGCTGCATCGACACTTGCCTGAGCATCCTGTGCTGCGCTAGCTGCAGCGTTTGTCTTAGCTTCAAATCTCACCTCAGCTTCGTCAAGGGCTGCCTGTGCAGTCTCAAGGTTTTTAAGAGCCGCCTCATACTCCGCTGTAAGTCTGTCGTAAAGAGCTTTCCTAAGCGCCAGGTCCTGCTTAGCTTCATCAACAAGCTGCTCAAGGTCCTTGTACGCCTCTTTTGCCTCATCTATGCTATTTGCTGTCTGGATGGAATCCACAAGCAAAGCAGACTTCTGGCTTGCAAGCTGGGTATCTTCAAGCATCTCATTGGCTGTCTGATTTATAGCCTCCGCACAGTCCAGCATCTCCCTCTGCTCTTCTTTTACTGTGTCAAAAGAGCTCTCGGCTGCCTTATTCTCTTTTTCCGCCTCCACCAGATTATCCTTGGCGTCAGAAATATTCTGGGAAGCATTCTGAAGGTCAGTTGTAGCTGCTGCAATTTCCTGACCGTCAGAAGTCGTTGTATCCATGACAACATTTTCAGCTGTCTCAATAAGGTCAGAAACAGCCTTCTGTGAGGATTCTGCCACATCTGTAACAGCTGCTGCCGCTACATTCTGGGATGCATCTCCATTAAGGATAATATCCGCTGCTGCCTCTGCGGTCTCCATTGCTGCCGGAGCCTCATCAGCCGCCTGTTGTCCTGCCTCCACAGCCACCTGTTCTGTAGCTGTCTGCTCTGTAGCTCCGGAAGATGCTCCACTATCAGACACAGCCTCCTGTGCCACATCTGCCGCTTCCTGAGCTTCACTGGTTACTGGTTCATAATTATCGCCAGTCTCTACAGTGCTCTCATGACCTGATCCGCCATCTCCCAGCTCATCAAGATCAGCGTCACTTGCATACGCAGTAATAGGTGTCTGTATTGCCATCATGGCTGAAATGCCTATGGTCAGCGCAGACACTAGTTTCCTATTGGTTATTTCCCTTCTTTTCATGAGATGCCTCCTCCAAGTAACCTTTACCTAATTATTCTTCATCCCCACCGATATGCTCAAACAGATACTGAAGTACATCAGGAGTGAACTTTCTTGCCTTAAAGGCTACAGATTTCTTTTCTCCCTCTTCCTGGTCCTCTCTGACTGCCTCAGCGTACATGATCATGGTCTCAGCAACAACGATCATATCTCTTCCCACAAGATTTGGAATCCTCTTATCTACTGTGATAGCGATTCCAAGAGGACTGATGTTCTTAACCTGTCCGTAGTACTTGTGAAGTGTCTCTTTGTCAACAATGACACTGTTTGCAAGGAATTCAACTCGGTTAATGGTTCTTCTCTCTAGCATTTTTAATATCCCCCTTAATGAGTGATTATTTTTTTCTAATACTTATTATATCGAAATATAGATAAACTGAGGTACTTTTTTAAATAAAAATATGTATATATTTTCTATTGTACACAATTTAATAGCGCTGTATAATTATTCCAACATAAAGAAAGGAACCATTATGAGTACTAATTTAGACTTTAAAACACCTTCGTTTGAAGATGCTTCCAGGCTGTCACAGATATATTCCCTAAGAAGTAACAAGACCTGTGACTGCACAATACTTGATACATATATATGGAAAAGCTTCTATAATGCCAAGATTCACATGGAGGATGATGCAGCACTGATCCTTATGAAAGATGAGGAAGGTTATTTCGCTGCAATGCCCTACTGCAAGGAAGAAGAACTCCCGCATTACTTTGAGCTTTTAAAAAAATATTTTAACGAAACTCTCCATGCTCCATTAAAGATCCATCTTGCAGATGAGGATGCCATGGAGAAGCTATCTCTTTTCACTGACCCCGAATATGAGGTTACGGAAGAGACTGACCTTAAGGACTACCTCTACAGCGCAGAGGATCTTCGCACCCTTCCGGGAAAGAAATTTCAGAAAAAAAGAAATCTTGTCAACAAGTTCATGAAAGAATACGAAGGCCGCTGGTCCTATGAGACCATGTGCTGCAAGGATGAATACTTCCTCGAGATATTCATGAAAAAATGGGTAGAGGACAGATTGAAAGACGGTATAGATAGCCGTGACACTCTCCTTAGTGAAAAAGAAGGCGTTTTAGACATCCTTAGAAACTGCGACAAGATCACCTTCAGGGTTGGAGGCATTTTCATAGACGATAATCTTGAGGCCTTCTGCATCGGTTCCTACAACAGGAAAGAGAAAATGGTGGTTGTAAGTACAGAAAAAGCCAACTCAGATATTCCTGGTATCTATCAGGTCATTAACCAGCAGTACCTTCTAAACTCCTATGAAGACGCAGAGCTGGTAAATAGAGAGGACGATATGGGCATCGAAGGCCTTCGAAAGGCAAAGGAAAGCTACAACCCTATTGGCTATGCAAGGAAGTTCAAGGTGGTACAAAAGGGCACCTTCTGATATATTTAGCCCTTCCCCGGTACATTTTTATGTTACAATTTTTAGGTAAAAACTATTTCCGGGGGAAATCAAATGAAACTTAAGGATCTATGCTCTTTTAACGATATAGTCATTCAGTGCCACGACAATCCTGACGCGGATGCCCTTGCTTCAGGCTTTGGCCTTTTTACATACTTTAAATCTAAGGGCAAGGACGTGAGGTTCATCTACAGAGGCCGCAATAAGATTCAGAAAAGTAACCTTATGATCATGCTTGATGAGCTTAATATCCCTGTAGAATATGAGCCTGACTTTGACCATGAGCCTGAGCTTTTGGTGTGCGTTGACTGCCAGTACGGCCAGAGAAACGTAACCACCACCAAGGCTAAAAACGTAGCCATCATCGACCATCATCAAAAGACTGTGGAGCTTCCTGCCCTTTCGGAGGTAAGGAGCAATATCGGCAGTGCCTCCACTGTTGTCTGGGACATGATATGTGCTGAAGGTGATGAGGCAAAAGAGCTTATAGCAGACAATAAAGACCTATCCACTGCGCTGTACTACGGTCTGTATACTGATACCAATAAGTTATCCGAGGTATCCCACCCACTGGATAGGGATATGCTGGATGACCTTTCTATTGAAAAAAGCCTCATCGTTAAGATGAGCAATTCAAACATTTCCCTTGGAGAACTTAAGATAACAGGAAAAGCCATCCTGGGCTACGAATATTATGGTGACAGAAAATACATGATCATCAAGGCTGAACCCTGCGACCCCAACATCCTTGGGGTAATGAGCGACTTCTCTTTGGAAACTGCAGGGGTTGATATCTGCCTTGCTTACTATGAGCGTCCTGAAGAAGTTAAGTTTTCTGTAAGGAGCTGCACCAAGGAAGTTCACGCCAATGAGCTGGCTGCGTTCCTGGCTGAAGGCATTGGCGGTGGCGGCGGACATATCTACAAAGCCGGTGGATCAATAAGACCCGAAAAGATAGATGACTTTTCCGCTGATGAAATTTTTAAGGAAAGAATGCAGGACTACTTTAACAGCTTCGACGTTATCTACGCTGAAGATACAACTCTTGACTCTTCAGATATGCTTCTGTATGAAAAAGTTCCTGTAGACAGAGGATGCGCTAAACTCACTGACCTCTTCCCTGTTGGAACTCTGGTTTCCATCAGAACTCTTGAGGGGGATGTTGACGTAAAGGTTGAAGAAGACCTTTATGTAATGATCGGAATTGAAGGGGAAATATATCCCATAAAAGAAGAAAAGCTCCTTAAGAGCTATAACATGAAGGATACTCCATATGAAGCCACTTTCGAGTATCCACCAAGCATCAAGGATATTTCCACTGGTAAAAAGAAACATCTCATGGAATATTCAAGAAGCCTTGCAGTAGTTGGTGCTTCTTCCACCAATATCTACGCAAGGCCTCTTAAAAAAGGTGTTAAAGTCTTTACCGCCTGGGATAAAGAAAAATATTATCTTGGTAATGTAGGGGACTATATCGCCTTTAGAGAGGACGATCCCCACGATATCTATGTCATCAAAGGAAGCCTTTTTGACAGACTGTATAGAAAAGCAACCTGATCAGCCGCTTATACCATACATTGACATCTGATCCTCACTCATCTCTTCGCCCTGAAGATAGTCTTTTGTTTTCTGGATCAGGCGCTCAACGCTGTAGTGCTCAAAATAGCCGATCTTGCCTTCCTTCCTGCTCTTATCATAACTGTAGGTAAGGAAGGTATCTGTTTCTTTATCCCATCCAAGACAGTACAATATCCTTGTTGTCTCGATCCAGGAATCGGTCTCGATGATATCCAGTATATCCCCCACCTTCACATATAACAGCCCATGCTCTTCATCCACTTCAAAGGATGAATCATACATGTAAGACATGTAAGAAACGGAAAGATCAGTCTTACCTAAAAATTCTCCTGTTTCTGCATTATATCTGAACAGAGTTCCATTTTCATATGCAATAAGAAGGAGCTTCTGACCACCAATCTCTTCTATCTTCATGGTAAGTGGATCCACATTGCCACAGGATATCTCAGAAATAAGGTTTTCATCCTCATCAAAGAGCCTTATTATCTCTGAGTTTGATATTGCAAAGATCTTGTTGTCCTTATCTCCTGCCACATAAGTTGTCTTACCCCAGTCTTCTGAAAGCTTAATCTCTGAGTAAGTTTCATTGTCCATATGCACAAGATAATCTGTCTCTGCGCGAACATATATATTGTTGGACTCAGGGATGAAGAAAAGGTCCTGCCCCCAGTCAGGCAAAAGCACAGTCTTTTTATCCCCTGTAGCAAGATCGATCTCTTCTACTTTATTTTCATTACCAGTTCTTGTATCAAGATAAACAATCTTTCCATCTGCCATGACAGCCTTAGGCTCAAAATCCCAGGAGTCGTCGTTGATAAGGATCTTATCAATTTTCTTACTCTCTATGTCAATCTTGGTTATCTCAAACCTTGAGTCTGCGCTGCTTGCAAGGTACATTACATTGTTATAAACTCCAAGAACTTTATAATTCCTTGCTTCAAGGCCATCAGTAAGAGCCACCTCTCCAAGGTAGTTCTTTTCCTTGGTATCTACAAAAAACACTTTGCAGCCACTGTCAGTCTCTGTAAGAACGCACAGTACATTTCCTGCACTGCAGTACTTGATGTTATCAAGGTCAAATTCAGGAACACTTTCAATACCTGTCCAGTCCTCGTCATAGATCCCGGAAGCGTAGTAAACTATCTCGCTGCTTAAGTATCCACGGACATAAACACCATTTCCAACCACTGCATCTGAAAGGTTATCCATAAACCTCTTAAGAAGCGCAACTCCCTTGGTCTCTCCCATTGTGCTGGGGCTTCCTGTTGCACCACCCTGGGTTATGAATAAAAGCTCTCCGTCCTTGTCTATGTCGCTGGCATCGATGATCGAGTCATTTAATCTGTAGTCTCCCAGTTCCTCTCCTGTCTGAGGATTCCAGACCTTACAGGTATCTCCTGTATAGTAGGCAATATTTCCATTGGACATAGGAACAAATCTTGATTTGATGCTGACATCATAGCTTACAAGTTCAGATTCCCAGTCAAGAGAAAGTGTCCCCGATGAAAAGCAGTCAACATGTGAATGCCCGGCTGTGACAAAGTCATAGTCATACATTTTTGAACTGCTGGTGCCACTTTCATAAGGAGGTACGTCAAGTATCACCTTATCACCTACGTACTGTATCTGACGTGCCCAGCCTTTTTGCTCTTCTGAATCTATAAGCTGGCCACTTTCTACGTCATACTCATGAAGCGTAAATACACCGTCACCAAATCCATAGCCTGGCGAAGTTGTAAAGGCGATCTTTTTTCCATCCTCTGAAACTGCAAAATGGCTGATATAAACTCTTTCCGCCTCATCCTCGGCAGTCATAGTAAAGCTCTTATTAACAGTGCCATCTTTCATTGATATGACATCTACATCTGAATCACCGGTAATTACAAGAATAGTGTCATCCTTATAAGGGAAAACTCCACTTACATAGCTGTATTTGTATTCGCCCTCGCCATCTTCAAGAGTCCATATGTTTTCACCAGTTGTAAGGTCAAAAGCTCTTACGCTCCTGCGGCAGTTGATCACCAATTTGTCATTTCCGATAAGATAATAGTCATCAGCTTCCTGCTGGTAATCGTCGTAGTAAAGAACCTGTTTATGCGTCTTGGCATCCCATGCGATGATAACGTTACCTGCATCCTTCGCTACGAAGTAGCGTCCATCAGATGTTAGCTTCATATCACTTACATGATTTGGCATCCTGTAGTTCCAGACAGGGGCAATAGAGCTTCCTTCAAGGGACTGATAAGCCATCGAAGCCTGTGTTATCGCTTTTATAGCCTCAGGAGTTACCGGCCGCTCGTCTCCTTCACCATCTGGAAGGGCGAAAAGAGCCAGCTGCATAGCTTCAAGTCTGTCCTCATCATTAAGGACCTTCTCCGACTGATTAGCAAGGTATCTTGACTGGTTCTTTAGGGACTCTAAATAGTTCTTTTGAATAAGGGTGTTACTGTAAAGCATATATCCCGCAAACCCAAGAGACAGTGCCATAACGCCCCCGGCAATAGCAGACAGTCTTCTCATCTTGTACTGGCGGTGTCTGTTTATAAGCTCATCATAAGAGCAGCCAATGAGCGCTGCCGCCATACGAGGAAGCTCCTCTGCCTTGGCTCTTCTGTATGGCAGACGGTAGTCACAGGAAAGAGGCTCAAAGGGCATTTCCACTATGCGCTTAACGCCGTCCTCATCCACCACTTCCTTTTTACCAGTCAAAAGAACCTTCGGTATTACCTCATATGGCTCACCATCCGCCAGAACTGTAAGGATCTGGTTCATGGTGTGGTTCTTTAAAAATACTTCTATCTCTCTTTCAACCCAGGTGGACTTCTTGGTATTAGTTGAGCAGATAACTATAAGATAATCTGCATTGTAAAGGGCCTGGGAAATAGTGTCGTTAAGGTCACTTGTAATTGGCAGCTCATCCTTATCCCTGAAGATCCTGTCAATCTTCTTAACTCCTGTAGACTTCTGGATTTTCCTTGGAATATGATAGTGCTCTAAGTCTCTTACAATTGAAGCTGCGATCTTATTATCAAGATCCGCATGCTTATATGATATAAATGCATTGAAATGATTGATCATTTTACCTCTCCAATCTTTAAAAACACAGACGTGCCATTATACCATATTTTTAAGAAAAGGGGGACAAACAAGACACGGGGACGGTTCTACTGCGACAGGGGTGGACCATAGGGACGGGGGTAGCATAAGCCATGGGGACGGTTCTTTTGGCTGGTTTTGATCTTCAAAACCAGCCAAA
>CAMVJI010000088.1 GCA_947167765.1 uncultured Butyrivibrio sp.
AAATCACCTTCAGACATTCTCTTAACATCAGAAGTCATTCTCTTAAGAGTCTTAAGGATGACAGCGATGACAAATATAGTTACAACTAAAAGAACGATAGCAATAACAATGAATGTCATAGAAGAAACAAGGATCTTGTGGTTGATAGCCTTTTCGTTAGCCTCTTTTTCCTGGCTAGCCCACGCCTCAACAATATCAGACATGTTACTGATGTAATCTCTTGTGGCATCAAACTCAGTGTCAAAGGTTGCTATATCGCCTATGCCATTCTTAACATCATAGCTGCTAATCCATTTAGAATACTGAGATGCAAAGCCTTCAGCCATCTTACCGAAGGTATCGCCATCATCATCTTTAAGCTGGTTATAAAGATAGTCATTCTTCTCGGCAAGCTCTGCTGCTGCATTTACACCATCAAGCGCCTGCTGTGCATTGGACTTGTAATCATCAACATATACTGCAACACCCTCTGGACCGACATAGTCTGCATAAGCAAGCTTTCTTGTTGCAGCCAGCATAGCCTGATACAGATCTCTATCTGCATTGATAAGATCTGTACTTATAGTGTACAGCATGTCATAGTAGACCTCTTCATCGGTCATTTCTATGGATCTCATCTGAGTGCCGCTAAATACGATACTTGCTATAAGTGCGATGGTAAGTACACCAGTCACACTAAGAAGGATCACGCCGAGCGGTGCTTTGAAACCTGAACTGTTCTTCTGATTCATTCTGCTACCTCCTTAATCCGAAACTCGTATAATAATTATATTGCGTTTAGTCTAAAGAGTGTATAAAATTGCGAAAGTTTATACTTTTTTTAGATAATTTGTTGCTACTTTATCAAACTCATTACTTATCGATCTTCTCCCTGATAAGCTCTCTTGTCCTTTCTATTTCTTCCCAGAAATCCCTTGCTGACAGCCTTATTGCACCGCTTCCCATTACAATGACCTGCTCGATGGCGTCGGAGGTCGCAACAGTCACCTTGTATTTTTTGCTGATCTCGTGGGCTGCTTTTTCAATGTACTGATCTGCGGTCTCTGCCTCTTTTGTATAAATTATCAAAAGCCCGCTTCTGTCCTCCACATGCTCTTTTCCGCCCTGTACCTTATAGGCGTCAAACACCAGAAGTACGCGCTCTCTCCTAAATCCCTGGAAGTTTATCAGGGTGTCGATGAGACTGTCTCTTGCTGCCTTTAGATCCGTTTTTGCAAGGTCTGACAGTTCTTTTGATGCATAAATAATATTGTAACCATCCACCAGAAGATACTCTTTGTACTCATCTGCAGGCTTTACATTCTCGTATTTCTCACGCTTTTGCTGCTCGACCTCGTGATCTCTTCTGGCCTCTTTTTCCTCTTTTGTCATACCCTCATAAACTGTCTCAGTCTCAACGTATCTGGGTTTGACCGCGCCGTAGGTCCTTTCAAATATGGCCATCAGCTCGCCTTCTGCAGCTCTTTGTTCTCTTTCCCTTTCGGTAAAAGACCTCTCGGTGGTATCTTTATTTTTCAGCCTGTTCTGGAGTTCTTTTAAGGCCTCCATATCTATGTTGTCAGAAAGGTCCGTCTCAACCTTGTGGGTTTTGGGGTTGTAGCCGCTGTCCACATGCATGTAGCTTCTTACCTGATCCCAGGGCACCACAGTTCCTGCTCCGTGCATGCAAAATACAGAGTCTGGAGAATTCCTCTTATCAAGAGTTGGATCATATCCCTTTTCAAGTATTACTTCCTCTGCGTTGTGGCAGGGAGCGTAGCCACTTAAGGTCGTAAAGATCCTGCCCTCACCCTTGGTGTAGGAGGATACATCGCCTGGGTAGTCCCCAAGACTTGCAGCAGGAAGTGTTCCTGTTATAACTGACATACCTCCTTCTATCTCAGGTCCTGATACTGTGGCATTCATTCGCTGAAGGTCGGTAAGGGCTCTTCCAACGCAGTCTCCAGGAACTTCAAGACGATAATCAAGCACCGGTTCAAGCAAAACGCTGTCAGCCATCATAAGTCCCTGTCTCACAGCTCTGTAGGTAGCCTGTCTGAAATCTCCGCCCTCTGTGTGCTTGACGTGACTCTTTCCGGCGATAACTGTGATCTTCATATCCGTAATCTCAGACCCCGTAAGGACTCCGCGATGTTTCTTTTCTCCAAGATGTGTTAATATGAGCCTCTGCCAGTTCAGGGACAGATCGTCCGTACTACAGTTTGTTTCAAACTTAAGGCCGCTTCCCGGCTCTAATGGCTCAAGAAGGAGATGCACCTCTGCGTAGTGGCGAAGAGGCTCGAAGTGTCCAACTCCCTCAACAGGGCCCAGAATGGTTTCTTTGTAGACTATATTGCCCTTGCCAAACTTAACATCAAGGCCAAACCTTGTTTTTATAAGATGGGTAAGGATCTCTTTTTGCACCTCTCCCATGAGGTTTACAAGGATCTCTTTGGTTTCCTCCTGGTATGAAACTAAAAGCATTGGCTCCTCGTCCTCCAATGCCTTAAGGTTACTGTAGACTACGGCAGGGTCTGCGCCTTCAGGAAGTATCAGCACTGATGACAGTATGGGCTGCAAAACTTCTGAGACAGTGTCTCCTTCTAAAACTCCAAGGCCTTCTCCTGCGCGGCTATTTGACAGTCCCATAACTGCCACTACCTGGCCTGCTACCGCTTCCTTTATGGCCTGCATCTTATCCCCTGAAATGACCATTATGCGGTCTATTTTCTCATCGCCAACCTGGTCCCTTATCTTCAAGCTTCCGCTTGTTATCTTAAGGTGGGTGAGCCTGTTTCCAGCCCCGTCCCTGCTTATCTTAAATATCCTGGCTCCAAAGGGCTGGTTTTGCGGGTCATTGTCACCACCTTGATCCTTACTGCTTCCATCCTTTTCCGTCACCGGTATTACATAGTCACAGACTGCAGCTAAAAGTTCTTTTACCCCCTCCATCTTAAGGGCAGACCCAAAGATCACAGGGAAGCACTTCCTTTCGTTTACCAGCATTTTTACATCTACTGATGAAACTCTTTTGCCCTCAAAAAAAGCGGACAAAAGCTCGTCGTCACAAACTGCCAGTTCCTCCTGGGTAAGGTCGTCATTTATACCGTCGTGGATGCTGACAATATGGGATGATAATGTAGATTTAAGCGTGGCCATGATCTCCTTTGATGCAATATCAAAAGAGTCCCTGGCCTGATCCATCTTGTTGACAAAGATTATTGTGGGAACGCGGTAGTGTTTTAGAAGTTCAAATAAAAGCTTGGCCTGACCTGTGACGCCGTCTGCAGCACTTATGAGAAGGATCGCCATATCAAGTACCTGAAGTGTCCTCTCCATCTCCGGTGAGAAATCCGCATGGCCAGGGGTATCAAGAAGGGTAAAAGAAATATCTCCATAATCAAAAGAAGCCTCTTTGGAAAAAATAGTGATTCCGCGGGCTCTTTCAAGTTCATATGTGTCAAGGAAGGTATCCCTGTGGTCCACCCTTCCTATGTTTCTTATGGCGCCGGACAGATACAGGAGTCCCTCTGAAAGAGTGGTCTTTCCTGCATCTACGTGGGCCAAAATTCCTATTGTTACGTGTTTAGGCATTGCTCGTTCTTTCCTTGTATCGCCTTTTGTTTTCGTACATATGCTCATCAGCAACATCCAGGGCCTTGGTAAGATCAAGGTCCTTGTCAAAGAAGGCAGTATAAGTACCCATGCTGGCTGAAACTGTATAGCCAAGCTCCTTAGTTGCTTTCTTTAATCTTTCATCTATATCAGCCATGATCTTATCAAGGTCATAGACTCCAAAGAAGAAAGCAAACATCTCATCGCCTCCTATGCGGACGCAAAGTGCATCCTCTGGGCAGGCCTTTTTAAGAGCGTGGGCCACAGCTGCTATGGCCTTGTCACCTTCAAGGTGTCCTAAGTTGTCGTTGATATATTTAAGTGAGTTTAGGTCAGAAGCAATGATGTTGACCTTGCGGCCTTCGTTAGCCTCTGTCTCCCTTATCTTGACCATCTTATCAAGAAATGCAGTCCTATTAAGAAGCCCTGTAAGAGCATCTGTCTGGTACATCTCCTGAAGCTTGTCACGAAGATACTTCTGATACTTGTTGGTGACATATCCTCCCACAGCCATTCCAAAGGTATTGGTTATGCTGGAAGTCTGGGTGTAGTTTATTAGGTTGATGCCTGGGAATGAAAAGCATACAAATCCGGGACATTTATTCATATACTCAAGTCCGTTGAAGATAATGGGAAATCCTTTTTTTAGAAGAACATCCAGGTGTGGTATGACTTCCTCAGGGGCATATGGATAGGGGGCTTCGTCATCTTTATAAAAATCATAGACCACCATCTTGGTTCCGGTCTTAACATCGTCAAAGAAGTAGTTCTTTTCAAGGTCAAAGCAGGACTCCTCAACCACAACGCAGACATTCTGGGCAAGACCTTTTTTAAGGAAACGCATCTGTCCCGGAATATCGTTGTCGTTCATGACCTTGTAGGTCAGCTCCTGCAGCATATGAATGTCATCCTGATGATGATAGAAGTTGTTGTTAAGAGCTGAAATACTGTCAAAGGTAACTGACGTGTTTCTGGGACATCCGCAGGATTCATTGGATATAAAATCAGGAACAATATAGTCCTTTACATTTTTCTCCCCGGCAAACATCCTAAGGAGAACCTCCATGACTTTTTTGCCAAGGGCTATTCCATCACACTTTGCAGTAGTAATTCCAGGCTTTGACATAAATGCTTCTTCGATGCCGTCAAAACCGGAGACAAGAACATCCTCAGGAACCTTAACTCCTGCGGACATAAAGATATCGGTTACATTGAGAGCCATAATGTCATTGGCACAGATCACACAGTCAGGAAGCTCGTCCCTTTCAAGAAGCTTGACAGCTGCTGCCCTTGTTGGACTAGTCCAGAAATCTCCGTAGCTGATCATGTCCTCATTAAACTCGATGCCATTTCTTTTGATCACATCTTTAAAGATCTGTATTCTCTCATCAGAAAATGGATTGTTTCTCTTGCCGGCCATCATATGCGGTCTTTTGCACTTGTGTTCCTCGATAATGTGACTGACCACACTCTCAAAACCCTTGGCATAGTCAAACCACACAGTGGACACGTCGTCATAGTTTCCGTCTATGACCATAACAGGGACGTCCGCTTTCCTTGCCTTGTCGATGACACCCTGTACCACCTTTCGACTCTTGATCTTTTCATCCATTATCACGATTGCATCAGTTTTATCATAGGGAATAACGTCAAAGACAGCAGTCTCAGCAATCTCATTGCCGCTGTTGCCTATCTCAGAATTGAGCGCATATATGAAAAAAGCACAGTCTTCCTCCCGAAGGAGCCTGTTTAGTTCAGATATGAACGCAAACTCTCCCGGTTCGTAAATTCTATATGTGCAAAGAGCTACCAGTTTTTTATCCTTGATCATTGCATTTCCTCATACGGTCGTTGATTTGCAATAATTACTATAGTCCTTGTTTGCCTTGCATTCGTGTGCAATTACTATTCTATCATTAATACTCTATACCAAGCTCACTCAATATGGATTCAGCGCCTGGTATCTTGTTTTTAAACACCATGAAAAAAGCTCTTCTCACCGGAGCGAAGGACTCTAAAAGCCCAAACTTCTCAGGGATCCTGCCAGTTATCTGGTCAATATCTTCTGCAAGTCTCATGGCAGCACCTGCATCGCTCATGGACATTGTTCCAAAGATGGCTGCCCTGTAAGACTTGGAATCCTTGCAGGAGTCAATGAAATACTCAGCGAACTCAATAAGGTCAGAAATAGCTTCGTCCTGATTTGCATATCCGTTAAAGTGATCAAATGGAGGTTGCCCCAGGAGCATATCAAGATAAAGCCTCATTTCCTTGGAAAGCTTTTTTACATTGAGAAAATTCACGCTTGTCTGACCAATGACCTGGATCATCATCCATGCCTTCATCTTGTCCCTGTATTTTATTTCCAGATCAGCTTCATTTGTTTCCTGCATGGCTTCTCCCAATTTTCTCTTTTACATATATTATAAAACGTTTTTACAGAAGCTCAAGAAGTCCTTCAAGACCTTTTGTCTCGTAAACCTGCTTATAAAATGATACTTCATTCTTGATGATGGAATCTATCTGTCTCATTCCAAGAAGCTCAACCGGAGCCTTGTCGTCAGTCATGATATGACCTGTGCTGTCATAGCGCACGTAAGTGTCAAGTACCCGCTGCATCATGGACCGAAGTGTTTCATTATCTTCCATTGCTACATTTTCAGGCAGCCTTACCATAAAGGATGGATCGTCAGTTGCAAAGAGCTCTCTGTTTGTTGCGCCAGGGACCTTGACTGTGACTACATCCTCAAAAACACTGCTGATGGTGTCAGCAAGATAGGTGTTGATGGACGCGGTATCTCCAAGAGAATCCCCAGAGCCGGTACCGTCGCCGTCACTGTACATATTCATGTTTACCACCATTACTCCTCCGGGAGCAAGGTGCTCTTTTACCATGGTGAAAAACTCTACCGATGACATCTGGAAAGGAATTGTGATGTCCTGATATGCATCCACCATTATCACGTCGTAAAGCCCGTCAATTGCTGCAAGGTAGGCCCTACCGTCGTAGGTTGTGACCTTAGTTGTATCCGGAAGTTCAAAATATTTGTGGGCAAGGTCTGTGATCTTATCGTCTATCTCAACACCCTCCACAGTAATATTGTCAAAGTACCTTGAAAGCTGGGTTGCATAGGTTCCTGAACCCATGCCAAGGATAAGGAGATTTAGGTTTTCTCCGGACTTTTCTTTTTCCTTGATGCCAGCCATGTATGGCGCTGCCATTGCGTAATCGTAGTACATTCCTGTAAGGGCGCCATTCTTAATGAGAATGGACTGGACACCAAAAAGAACGTTGGTTGAAAGGATAACACTGTTTTCTGTCTCTTTGACCTGAAGATAATTGTAGACTGACTCTCCCTCGTAGGTTAAATCGTTTTCCCAGAATGCAAAGCTTGTGTTATGGCCAAAGATGACGCACAGGATAAAGATAAGAACGCCTGCGATGATTCTTTTAACATCACCCTTGGCCAGGGATTTTTTTCCGTTTTCACTGCCTCCCGCCTCGGCTGAAGCAGTGCCTTCTTCATAGGGACTTACAAGATACAGGATAGAAAGAGCCATGAGTATTCCTGCAAAGATAAGGAATGTAATGGCTGTTCCAACAGCAGGGATCGTCACAAAGGTTGGCACAAAGGTTCCGATGATGCTGCCCACTGTGTTGTAGGCACCAAGGGTTCCAATGATCCTGCCGTTGTCTTCAAGTGAATCTGTAGTGTACTTTGCAAGACTTGGTGTTACAGTTCCCAATAGGAAAAGAGGGAACACAAACACCACCATGCATGCTGCAAAGGCAGCTATGATGAGGAAATTGCTGTTTACTGCAAATACTAAAACTGCTGAAATAGCAATGATTATATACTTGCCAAGAACCGGGATAAGTGCGATCCAGATGGCTGCTACAAGGATCCTGCGATAGAGCTTTCCCGGATCCGGGTCCTTGTCAGCCTTCCTTCCGCCATAGATGTTTCCAAGGGCCATGGCGATCATGATGGTTCCAATGATGATCGTCCAGACTATCTGAGATGAACTAAAATACGGTGCAAGGAGTCTGCTGGCTCCAAGCTCAACCGCCATAACTGACATACCTGCAAAGAATTCTGTCAGGTATAAAAAGTGTTTATTTGAGAGTATTTTTTTCTTGCCGTTCAAATTAACTATCCGTCCCTTCAATACATTTTTATACTTCTTCTACGTAATTCACATATTCCAGATTGTTAAACATGGAGATCAGTTCCTTGTGAGATCTCTTTCTATCAAGAGCTATATCAATGATAAGTCCCGCATCCGAACTCTGCAGGGGCTTTTCTTTACTCTTTTCCATACTCATGATAGAAAAGCCCTTCTCGTTGATGGCGTTGGTGAGCTTGTTTACGCCACGGTTCTTGGGAACTTCAATGTATATGCTCATGTACTTGCTGTTGTTCTCAACCCTGTCAGATATCTGAAGGAGGATAACATTGGCAAATACTATCAAAAGAAACGCAAGGATACCTGCTGTTAAATATCCGGCTCCAATGGCCATTCCCATGCAGGCTGTAACCCAGAAGGTCGCAGCAGTTGAAAGGCCTTTGATCTGTTTTTTGCCTGTGACAAGGATAGTTCCTGCACCAAGGAAACCAATACCACTTACTACTCCGGCTGGGATTCGGCTTACGTCAGCTCCAAGCTCAGGAAGATATGCCAGGTATATGTTCAGCACTGTGGCCACAGCACTTCCAAGGCTCACCAGGGCAAAGGTCTTGATACCTGCGTTGTGATGAGTTACTATTCTCTCCCATCCAACGAGGCCTCCAAATATTGTTGCCATCACAAGCCTTATGGCAACTGCTATATCATTGGTTCCCTGAAGGAACAATAAAACATCGTGTAAAGTCATACGCTCTCACCTTCCGTTTCAAGGCGCTTTTGTCACGTAGCAAAAGCTCCCTACGCCATATTATAGCATAGGGAGCGTAGTTTACACCCCTAATTATCTGTTATCCCCTGAGCATGAACTTACGGACAATGTTTATTCCTATCTTGTAAGGCAGAGGTCTTACAACTCTGTCTGCCTCTTTTATCTTTTCTCTTATTGGGATGCTCTGAGGGCAGTGCTGCTCACACTTACCACAGCCGATGCACTGGGTTGCAAAAGCAGGCTCTTTCTTAAGACCTACAGTCTGGGCATATTCAAAGCGCGCTGCGCTCTTACTCTCAAGTGCTGTCTGGTTGTAACTCCTAAACAGAGCTGGTATATCGATGCCTCTTGGACATGGCATACAGTATCTGCAGCCTGTACATCCAACAAGCTCAGTCGCTTTTATGATCTCTTTTACCTTGGCGATGGTCTCAAAGTCGTCCTCTGTAAAACTTCCAGCTTCCACGTCAGATGCAATCCTGCAGTTTTCCTTGACCATCTCTACCGAATTCATTCCTGAAAGAACGCAGGTAACTTCAGGCTGATTCCAGAGCCATCTAAGTCCGTATTCTGCTGGTGTATAGCCGGTCTCCTTCGATGCGATCAGCTCTTTTGCCTTGTCAGGAAGGAGGTTTACAAGTTTGCCACCTCTTAGGGGCTCCATGATAACAACAGGGATTCCCTTGGCTGCCGCGGCCTTAAGGCCATCAACTCCTGCCTGAGTGATCTCATCCACATAGTTGTACTGGATCTGGCAAAAATCCCAGTCGTAGGAATTAAGGATACCAATGAAGTCCTCAGTATTTCCGTGATAAGAAAAACCGATGTTCCTTATCTGTCCATTTGCCTTCTTTTCTTTAAACCAGTCCTCAATGCCAACCTTTTTAAGCTTGTCCCACTGGTTCATGGCCGTCATGTGGTGCATGAGATAATAGTCCACATGGTCAGTACGAAGGCGCCTAAGCTCCTCATCAAAGTACTTGTCAATTGCTGCCCTGCTGCCAATCAGGTACTGTGGCAGCTTAGTTGCAATATTTACTTTATCTCTTATACCATTCTTTTCAAGGATCTCGCCAAGAGCTGCCTCACTGCCAGGATAAACATACGCAGTGTCAAAATAGTTAACACCTGCATTGTATGCCTCCAGGATCTCCTTCTCAGTCTTGGACATATCAATACGCCCGCCACTTGTGGTAAACCTCATACATCCGTAGCCAAGGATGGATATGGGCTCACCATGTCTGTCATT
>CAMVJI010000089.1 GCA_947167765.1 uncultured Butyrivibrio sp.
CCTGCCCTGAAGAACTTATCCTGTTCTTCCACCACCTTCCATATACATACATGCTTAAGACTGGAAAGACCCTTATCCAGCATATTTACGACAGTCACTTTGAGGGAGAAAAAGAGGCTGAAGACCTGTCTGCAGACTGGGACAAGCTTAAAAATGTGATCCCGGCTGAGGCTTTTGACAGAGTAAGAAAGCGCTTTGATCTTCAGCTTGATAATGCTAAGGAGTGGAGAGATCAGGTTAACTCCTATTTCTATAGAAAGAGCGGAATTGCTGACGAGAAAAACAGGACCATTTATTGAATGGGTTAGCTGGAAGACTGTTCTGACAAGACACGGGGACGGTTCTACTGTCTTATTTTATCAAGATAAAACAAGACAGTAGAACCGTCCCCGTGTCTTATCCAGCTCTGTAGGACAGCTGATACTGTTTGGGCGACATTCCGATCTGTTTGGAGAAGCGCCTTGAAAAGCTGGAGTAGTTATTATATCCAACCATAAAGCACACGTCATAAGGAGAATTGTTCTGGAGCAATAATTTTTGCGCCAGAGCAATTTTTTTTGCATTAATGTAGTGTTTCAAAGAGTCGCCAGTGGCATCACTGAAGGCACGGCTTAAGTGGTCGCTGCTGTAGTGAAGCTCTGCAGACATGGCGTTTATAGTGATGTCCTCAGACAGATGCGTGTCGATGTAGTCAAGGATCCTTGATACAACTTCAGGCATGGAGCTTCTCTTTTTCTGAGGAGGAACGTTTTCTGAATACTTGCATGTCATAAGAAGAAACTCTGCAAGATATGCCTTACAAAGTATACTGTGTCCGAAGCTGTTGCTGTGCAGGGACTCTTCGAGCTTTCCTGCGATGGAGATAAACTTGGAGATGGACTCTTCTGGGATGCGAAGGTGGTTCATGTTGGCTGAATCAGCGGTCCTAAAGAGGGTTGAAAAATCCGTCTCAGCATCACCAAGGTTTTTAAGATACTCGTACTGTACATTTATTACAATACGCTCATAGCCAGCAATGTCCTCAAGATCAATTCCATGGAAGACCAATGGGCTTATAAAGAACATATCGCCTCTTTTCATCTTAAAGAGCTCAGGCTCGATCATGATATTTACATCGCCCTTGAGGAAAAGAACTACCTCATACCCGTCGTGGTTGTGGACTGTATTTATGTCTTCTGGCGTTACTCTGGCCATTTTGTGCTCACAGATGATCTCGTGATCGATCATGCTGTATGGGCAGTTAAGACTCTTTTTCATTGTCAATGATCCCCTCGAAATGCACTTGTGCAGTTTATATCGGAAAATGCAAAAATTATATTGCATTTTGTGTATTTATTATAAAATCCCATATCTTATGATTATTTATATCATTGAAATGGGGAAACATCAACAAGCAAAAAAGTGAAACATGACCTTGTGGGGGTAAATGTGTCTAAGTTAAGTTTCGATAACAGGCTAATGTTCACTTACGAATCTAAATCTTTTCCCGGAGTCAATAAGGTGGCAGCGCTGGTCAGGCAGGATATTTACCTGGTGACTGGATTTCATGCAGGAGAGTACACAAAGGGCTGCAAATGCAGGAATCTGATAATCTTTGGAACTGTTGATAAGAGCGACTACCTTAAGGAACTTGAGGACAAGGGGCTGCTTGATTTAGAGAAGGTAAGGGGTAAATGGGAAGTCTATAGTTTTCAGATCGTGGATGCTCCTATGGAAGGTGTTGATCACGCGCTGGTCATCGCAGGAAGCGACAAGCGTGGCACCATCTACGGACTCTTCCACCTCTCAGAACTCCTTGGAGTTTCACCACTTGTTAACTGGAACCATGTTGTTCCCAAAAAGAGAAAGAACGTCTCTCTGACAGATGAGGTGAACACAGTTACAAAAGAGCCTTCAGTCAGATACAGAGGATTCTTTATAAATGATGAATGGCCAGCTTTTGGAAATTGGGCCATGGAGCACTTTGGAGGCATCAACGCAAAGTGCTACGAACGGATTTTTGAACTGCTTCTTAGACTTAAGGGCAATTACCTGTGGCCAGCCATGTGGAATTCAAACTTTAGCATGGATGGACCGGGACTTGAAAGCGCAAGGCTCGCCGATGAATATGGCGTTGTCATGAGTACTTCTCACCACGAACCCTGCATGAGAAGCGGCGAAGAGTACAGGCTCCTTAGAGGAGAGAACTCCATCTACGGAGACGACTGGAGCTTTATAAACAACAGAGAAGGTATCACCCGTTTCTGGAGAGATGGCCTTCTTAGGAACAAGAGCTTTGAAAATGTAATAACTCTTGGAATGCGCGGCGAGCGTGATTCCAAGATACTTTCCGAGGATGCAGGTCTTAAGGAGAACATAGATCTTTTAAGGGATGTTTTAAAAACCCAGAATGACCTGATCCGGGAGACTATAGATCAGGATATCGATAAGGTTCCAAGACAGATAGTTCTTTTCTCCGAAGTAGAAGAGTTCTTCTACGGAGATGATAAGACAAAGGGCCTTATGGGAGATCCGGAGCTTGAGGGCGTAACGCTGATGCTCTCAGACAACAACGTGGGGTACACAAGGACTCTTCCGTCAAAAGAGATAGCTGACCATAGGGGCGGCTTTGGCATGTATTATCACATGGACATGCACGGAGGACCTTACTCATATAAATGGATCGGATCCACATACCTTCCAAGGGTGTGGGAACAGATGACTGCAGCCTACGAATTTGGTGTCAGGCAGATCTGGGTTGTAAATGTTGGAGATATTGGAACACAGGAACTTGGGCTTTCCTACTTCCTTGACCTTGCTTACGACATAGACAGATGGGGCGGCACTGACGCATCTATCACACAGGAATATGTAAATAACTGGGCAGAGAGGCAGTTTGGCGGAATGCTTCCTCTCTCAGGCAGAAATAAGATAAAGAAGATCATATGGGATTACACATCACTTTTGGAAAAGAGACGTCACGAGATCATGAACGCTGATGTATATCACCCTCTTCACTTTGGAGAGGCAGATGAGGTACTAGCAGTAAGCAGTGAGATCTTAAAGGAAGCAGAGGCTCTTAAAAAGAGAGTGGATGAAGAGGATATGTCCGCATTTGTATCTCTCTTGTATTATCCAGCCTGCGGAACAGCCAATCTTATGAAGATGTGGATACTGGCAGGAAGAAATAAGCTATTTGCCCATCAGAACCGCATCGAAGCCAACATCATCGCAGATGAACTTGATGCCTGCGTAAGGCGTGATAGTGAGCTCATCGATGAATACGAAACTGTGGACGGCGGCTATTACAAGGGCTTTGGCAGGTCAGAACACATAGGATTTGTCAACTGGAATGAAGAGGATAACAAGTATCCAATAAAGCATCTGATCTACGGGGCCAATTCCCCAAGGATGCTGGTGGCAAGAGCTGATGATGAGAACTACATGACAGGCCTTGAGTGGAACGACAGGCCCCAGACCTGGAGCAATATGCTAAGGCCTGACGTAGACAGTATTGATTTTGATATTATCAGCGGAAGTGATAAGCCATTTAAGTACAAGATCCATACGGATTGCGGCTGGCTTATATTCTCCAGGACTGAAGGAGAGGTCAGTGTAAGGGAGAGGGTGATCCTTTCGGTGGATAAATCTCTTTTGACTGACAAGATAAGCGGAACCTTCGAAGTTGAGTGTATTGGCTTTGGAACTGCTCATGTGACAGTCCTTGCAGCACCTAAGGCTGCTCCAGAAGGGGTGTTTATTGAAAGTGATGGATATATCTGCATGGAAGCTGAGCATTTTGCTGACAGGCAAGGCTCGTCAAAGGGCCACTTTGAAGTACTAAGACCCTACGGCAGAACAGGAAGCGCCATCAAGGCTTTCCCGGTAACCCATGATTTTACCGGTGATAAGAAAAGACCTTTTGTTTCATACAGGTTTATGGCTGACGAGGGCGAATATAACCTGACCTTTGATCTTGCACCGACTACTCCCGTTACTTTTAAGGAAGGGCAGTACATAAGCTTTTCGTTAAACGGTGGCAAGATGCAGACTATCAACACAGTAAAAGAGCCGGATGAACCGTTTTTTTCAAGCAGGCAATGGAGGCAGGAAGCACTGGAAAGCGTCAAGAGGACTTCGGCCACTGTTAAGTGCAAAAAAGGAGAAAACGAAGTTAAGTTCTACGGCGCAAGTCCCGGAATAGTACTTGAGAGGATACTTTTTGTAAGATCCGGAACAAAACTTCCAATGTCCTACTTGGGACCAAGGGAGAGCTATATAAGACTGGAAGATGTATCTTCCGGCGAAAACCAGGAGGAAGAAAATGAGTAAACCAGTAAAGACGCAGTCAAATCAGAAATTTGGCGTCTACATGAAGAAGTACTGGCAGTTGTATGCGATGCTTGCCCTGCCGCTTCTGTATCTGTTGATTTTTAAGTACATACCAATGGTGTATGTACAGATCGCATTTAAAAAGTACAGCCTGATGGGCAGCATATGGACACAGCCCCTTGCTAAAAACCACGGCTTTGAGTACTTCATAAAGGCTTTCCAAACCAACGATTTCAGATATGCCTTAAAGAACACTCTTACACTTAATCTGCTGGATCTTATCTTTGGATTTCCGGCACCTATTATATTTGCTCTTATCTTAAATGAGCTTTGCTTTACAAGGTATAAAAAGGTTGTTCAGACCATAGCTTACATGCCTCACTTCCTTTCATGGGTCATCATCTACAGCTTGGCACTGCAGCTCCTTGCTCCTAATGCAGGTCTTGTAAATATGGTTATCCAGAACCTTGGAGGAGAAGCGATCCCATTCCTTAATGACGAAGCCCACTGGGTAGGAAGTTACATAGGATTTGGTATCTGGCAGAACTTCGGATGGGGCTCCATCGTTTATCTGGCAGCCATAGCAGGAATAAACCCAGAGCTTTACGAGGCAGCATCCGTTGACGGTGCAGGCAGGTTCAGGAAGATCTGGCACATCACTCTTCCTGGTATCAAGCCAACAATCGTAGTACTTCTTATCATGAGCCTTGGTAATATCCTTGGCGGCGGATTTGACAGGCCATTTGCTTTCCAGAACAACCTGGTAATGCGTGTGGCAGACGTTATCGCAACCTTTGTTTACAGAGTAGGTATTAAGGGACTTCAGTTCTCCCTTACAACTGCCGTTGGACTGTTCCAGTCTGTAGTAGGAGTATTCTTCCTGCTGATGGCTAACTGGATCTCTCGCAAACTTGGCGAGAGAGGAATCTGGTAAAGGGAGGATAGAGAGATGAAAATTAAATCAACCGGTGAAAAAGCCTGGGATATGTTCTTTGTGATCCTGTGCCTTATAGTCAGCGCGATCTGTGTTATCCCAATGCTGAATCTTCTTGCCAAGTCACTTTCAGGAACAGATTTCCTGGTAAGAAATGAAGTTTATCTTTTGCCAAAGGGTCTTAACTTTAACGCATATTCAACAGTTTTAAAGGATCCCAAATATATAAGAGCATTTGTGTGGACAGTATCACTTACAGTTATCTGCACGATCCTGTCACTTTCAATGACTACGCTTTGTGCATTCCCTCTTATCTTTGAAAAATTAAGAGGAAGAAAAGCCATTAACATCTTTATCACTATCACGATGTTCTTTAACGCAGGAACGATACCTAACTACTTGCTTATGCAGAAGCTGAACCTTTTAAGTAACCCTCTGGTTCTGATCCTGCCAGGTGTACTTAGTGTTTACAACATGATCATCATGAGAAGTTTCTTTTACGGAATCCCTGATTCACTTCGTGAGTCAGCAGAGATTGACGGAGCAACCTTCTTTGAGATCCTGTACAAGATATATGTTCCTCTTTCAAAGCCTGTTATGGCTACACTGGCTCTGTTCTACGCAGTAGGAAGATGGAACGGCTACTCAGATGCCCTGATGTACATGAGAGAGGAAAAGTATTATCCACTTCAGCTTCTTTTGTACAACATCATCAACAACATCAACTCAGTTGAAGTTGCAACCCAGGAGGGCTTCTCAGCTCCCGGACTTTCAGAGTCACTTAAGGCAGCCATCGTAATGTTTTCAACCATTCCGATCCTGTGCATTTATCCGTTCCTTCAGAAGTACTTCATCAGTGGAGTTACTCTTGGTGCGGTAAAAGAGTGAGTACTTGCTGAGGTTTTATCGAAGCTAGTACGAACCTTGTTCTGGCGAGCCTGCTTGCAGGCGAGAGCAGAACGTTCTTGTTACCATCCCTTTTTAGGGATTACATATCAACAAACAATAATGGAGGTAAAGTTATGAAGAAAAAGGTATTATCCATGCTCCTTGCTTCTGCTATGGCACTTTCAATCGTTGCCTGCGGACAGTCAGACGGGGGAGCAGCAACAACAAGTACCGAGACAACAGGTACTGACGCTACTGCAACAGAGCAGGCACAGTCAGAGGCTACTGCTGAGGCAGAGTCAGCTGGATCATCAGAGCTTACAGATGGTAAGTTCGCTGACACAAGATCTATCACAGTTGAGATCTATGACAGAGGAAATGACGGCGGATCAGACCCAGAGAACAACATGTACACAGAGTACATCAAGAAGGGCATGCTTGAAGAGCACAACGTAGAAGTTACATTCAAGAAGGTTCCCAGATGGACAGAGACAGAGGATATCAACAACCTCCTCGCAGCTCAGGAAGCTCCTGACATCTGTGTAACATACAGCTATCCCACAGTTCTTACATACGCTGATATGGGCGGTGTTATCGATCTTAAGGATATGATCGAAGATTACAAGGCAGATACACCAAACCTTTGGGCTTGGCTTGAAGATACAAATATGCTTTGGGACAAGGATCCTAAGACAGGATCTGTTTGGGCAATTGAAGGTAGAAGAGCTGAGCAGCAGAGAATCGTTACTTTCGTTCGTCAGGACTGGCTCGATGCACTTAACATGAAGGCTCCTACAACAACTCAGGAGTTCGAGGATATGCTTGTAGCATTCAGAGATAACGCTGATACTCTTCTTGGCAAGGATGCTTCCAAGATGGTTCCTTTCTCAACCAGCTATGATATCGGTTGGAGAGCAAACAACATCATCACATCCTTCATGGACCCTAAGATCACAGACAAAGAGTACTACATCAACGGATTTGATGACAGAATGGTTACAGAGCCTCAGACAAAGGAAGCTGTAAAGCTCCTTAACAAGTGGTACAACGACGGCCTTATGTGGAAGGATTTCGCTCTTTATGGAAGCGGAGACACAACAGAGGACGATATGATCAAGGCTGGTTATGTTGGTGCATTCCAGCACAACTGGGATTATGTATTCAGAAACGGTGAAGATTCAATCAACGCAAACCTTAAGAGAAACGTTGGCGAAGATGCTAAGTTCGTAGCAGTTGACTGCTTCAAGAACTCAGACGGCAAGTATGCTAAGTGGCTTTACTCAACAGCAGGCGACAGAAAGATCTTCTTCCCTACAACAAACGATGAGCCTCTTGCTTCACTTCTTTACCTTGACTTCATTTCAAAGCCTGAGACAATCAAGTACCTCCAGGCTGGTGATGAGGGTGTTACACACGAAGTACTTGAGAGCGGCGCTATCCAGATCAAGGCTGCTGAAGGCGATGCAATCCAGAACTCTGGTAAGAACATCGATTACACAATCACATGTAACGGAACATACTTTGGTGACTGGGATCTTGCAAACCTTTCAATCGCTTACGGCTATGCAGAGGCTGATCCTGAGCTTGTAGATGCTGCTAACAAGATCTCTCTTGCAGACGGACTTGAGCCAATCAACGTTAACGTTGGTGTTATCGAGGCTGAGGCTGGTGTTGGTGATACTCTTTCATCAAAGAGAGACCAGATTTATGACAACGCAGTTGTAGCAGCTGCAGCAGATTTCGATTCTGTTTGGGATAGCTACATGTCAGATTACCTCTCATCAGGCGGACAGGCTATCATCGATGAGCGTACAGCTAAGTGGGCTGAGTACTTCGGCGATGCTGATATGCTTCCTTGAGATTAAGTGAAGCTACAATTTTTACCATTAACATAAAAAACCTTTAAGAGAAGGAGTCGTGTTCATTCACGGCTCCTCTTTTTTGGTGGTAATGGTAACTTTTGATAACAACATGGCAAGATGTGGTGAGATAAATGGGGACTTCAAATATAGAATAGAATCAGTAGCATTAACATCAAATTTATTGAAATTTTGAGGGTATAACAATGAACAGAGAAGAAGCAAGAAGGCGAGCGAAAGAGCTGGTTTCCAAGATGACAGTTGAGGAGAAGGCTTCTCAGCTAAGGTATGATTCTCCTGCCATCGATAGACTCGGAGTTCCTGCCTATAACTGGTGGAACGAGGCTCTTCATGGCGTTGCAAGAGCAGGCACAGCTACCATGTTCCCACAGGCTATCGGAATGGCAGCAGCCTTTGATAAGGACCTTATGAAAGAGGTTGGAGAGGTTATTGCGCAGGAAGGCCGTGCCAAGTACAACGAGCAGGCTAAGCGCGGTGACAGGGATATCTATAAGGGACTTACCTTCTGGTCTCCAAACGTAAATATCTTCCGTGATCCAAGATGGGGAAGAGGTCATGAGACCTATGGAGAAGACCCATATCTTACAGGAACTCTGGCAGTTCCATTTATCAAGGGAATCCAGGGAGATGGCGAGTATATGAAGGCAGCAGCCTGTGCCAAGCACTTTGCTGTTCACTCAGGACCTGAGGGCGACAGACACTTTTTTGATGCAAAGGCATCTAAAAAAGACCTTGAGGAAACCTATCTTCCAGCTTTTGAAACCTGTGTAAAAGACGGTCAGGTAGAGGCAGTCATGGGCGCATACAATAGGACTAACGGAGAGCCCTGCTGCGCCAACAAGCCACTTATGGTTGATACTTTAAGAGGAAAGTGGGGATTTGAAGGCCACTTCGTATCAGACTGCTGGGCTATCAGAGACTTCCACGAAAACCACAAGGTAACAGCAACAGCTGAAGAATCAGTTAAGCTGGCCCTTGATATGGGATGTGATGTTAACTGCGGATGCACATATCAGAAGATGATGAATGCGTACAGGGCAGGTCTTATCACAGAAGAGCAGATAACAACATCCTGCGAAAGACTCTTTACAACAAGGTTCCTTCTTGGAATGTTCGATAAGACTGAGTTTGACAATATACCATTTACAGTAGTTGAGTGCGACGAGCACCAGAAGGTGGCACATAAGGCAGCAGCCGAGGGAATAGTTCTTTTAAAGAACGACGGAATTCTTCCTCTTGATAAGACAAAGCTTAAGACCATCGGCGTAGTTGGACCAAACGCTGATTCAAGAATCGCTCTTATGGGTAACTACCATGGAACCTCATCAAGATTTGTAACAGTTCTTGAAGGAATTGAGGACAAGGTGGCAGGTGATGTAAGAGTTCTTTACTCAGAGGGGTGCGACCTCTGGAAACCAAACCTTAGTAACCTCTCAGATCAGGACTATCCAGACAGACTGTCTGAGGTTCAGACCATTGCAGACTACTCAGATATCATGGTTGTTGTAGTAGGTCTTGATG
>CAMVJI010000090.1 GCA_947167765.1 uncultured Butyrivibrio sp.
CATTGAAACCTGATTATATAGCAGGATTAACAATTCTTGGCGGAGAGCCAATGGAAATCGTCAATCAGAAAGAAATCAGGCCACTCCTTGAGCGAATCAAGAGAGAACTTCCCAAGAAAACAATCTGGATCTATTCCGGATACTTATGGGATGAACTTACAGATCCAGATAACAAGCGTTGCCATGGAGAAGACACTGATGCGATCCTGTCTATGATTGATGTACTTGTAGATGGTGAATTCGTGGAAGAGAAGAGGGATCTTATGCTTAGATTCCGTGGCTCATCAAACCAGAGAGTTATTGATGTTCAGGAAACGCTTCGTACTGGAGAAGTTGTCCTCTCTAAATACAATGACAGAGACACTTCAAGGCAGGGATGAAATTAAAATGGGCGGCAATGTGAAAACATTGTCGCCCTCTTTTTACAATACTATTCTGTTGGTCTAGCTATAATTACTGCTCAGCTGAGCCTTTTCTAAGCTCCTGGTAAAGAGCTGCTCTTGTGGAATACATATATGGGTTGGTCCAGAAGATACCAACGATTCCGCAAGTGATGATGGTAAGAAGGATCCATCCGATGAAGGAAAGATCAAGTAAGAAAGCTCTCCACTTGTTGCCATTCATCATTTCTCTTGAGCGTGTGATGATCTCAGTAGCAGAAAGTTCTGGCTCATCGATGATAAGGTAAGGAACCATTGCATAGGAATAGCTCTTAACAATGCCTGGAATGATGAGAAGAAGCATCCATAGTAAAATGAAAAGGTCACGAAGGAAGATTGTTCCAACTGATCTTTTGTAGTTTGGACCAAATGCTGCCTTGATCTCTGAAAGAGTAACGTTCTGATCAAAGAGGTTGTTCTTAAAGAAATTGTGACAACCAACTTCTACAGGGTTAAGCAGGAATATCTTGATGATAGTCCAGATTACCAGGAAAACACATGCTGCCACCAGGATTGCTCCTATTATGGCGATCTGTTCTTCTGTCATTGGCTGCTGGGCATTCTGCGCCTGCTGCGATGTGCTTGATGATGATCCGCCTGCAGAACCTGCTGTGATTATCACAAGAATAAGTGAAACAAGAACACATTTCCAATAGTTACCTTTAAAGGCTGTTTTGCCTTTTTCCTTCAGTTCTGAAATTGACCACATAACTGAAACCTCCTTTTTTTCATACATTTATTGACAATTTATTATAACAGATATATTGCACTGCAAAACAAAAAATCTTTATTGAAAAATTTTTGCCACGAATGTTTTCCCCTCGTATAAATAGATGTAAACAAAAACAACACAATAAAAAACTCTGAAGGGAGATCAAAGATATGGCAAAGACATTAGCAAAGGTATTCATCATCATGACACTGGTATTTGAGGGAATGACAATTCTTGGAATGAGCACATTCTATCCTGTATTAGCAATTGTAAGTGGCATTGTAGTTTTAGCAGTTATCATATATCACATCATCAAGAAATTTGATGAGAAGAGATATGTTACTATTTCTGTCAAGAAGGCAGCAGTTGCCTGAACTATATAAATAAATACAACCCTCCCGCTATATAAACACACACAGTTCAAGATTTTCCACATTAAAGACAGTGTAAGCACTTACACTAGAAAAAACTTACTGATATCATCAAGATGTCAGTAAGTTTTTTGTTTTTGATGGGACTTTTTTAGGAGGCCTGCTATGGGAGATGGAAGATTTGATCTTTTAACATTTGGTGAGATTATGCTTCGACTTTCCCCGCCCAACTACGAGCTTATGACACGGGGAGATGTGTTTGATAAGCGAGCAGGCGGCTCCGAGCTTAATGTAGCGTCCGGCGTTGCTCTTCTTGGGCTTCGTACCGGCGTTATATCAAGGCTTCCAGCTAATGCACTTGGAACTTTTATCAAGAACAGGATCAGGTTTGAAGGCGTCTCTGACGATTACCTCATCTATGATGAAGCTCCTGAGGCCAGGCTTGGAATTTATTACTATGAAAATGGCGCAGCACCTCGTAAGCCTTCCATAGTTTATGACAGGATGAATTCCTCAATCACTAGGATTTCACTGGATGAGATTCCAGACAGCGTTTACTCAAGCACAAGAATGTTCCACACAAGCGGAATTTCCCTTGCTCTTAACAATAATACAAGAGAGGTTGCTACAGAGCTTATTAAGCGCTTTAAGGAAAATGGCGCCAAGGTTTCTTTTGACTGCAACTACAGAGCTAATCTCTGGAGCGAAGAAGAGGCAAGAAATGCAATAAACGCTATACTTCCATATGTGGACGTACTCTTTGTATCTGAAGAGACATCACGCCGCATGATGCAAAAAAGTGGCGATCTTACGGATATTATGAAGAGTTACACAAGGGATTATCCAGTAAAGATAGTC
Organism: uncultured Butyrivibrio sp.; assembly: GCA_947167765.1. Classification (GTDB taxonomy): domain Bacteria; phylum Bacillota; class Clostridia; order Lachnospirales; family Lachnospiraceae; genus Butyrivibrio. The sequence continues at coordinate 2,382 of CAMVJI010000090.1, forward strand.
TGCACCACTCAGAGAGAAGTTATTTCTCCCAAGAAACACAATTTTACTTCGACTATATACAGCGCTGAGAGTGACAAGTTCTATACAGAGGATCCTTACAAGGATATCGATGTAATAGACAGGATCGGATCAGGAGATGCATATGTCTCAGGTGTCCTTTATGGACTGCTTAAGTATGATGATCCAGAGAAAGCTCTTTTCTACGGAAATGCCACATCAGCAGTTAAAAATACAGTGCCAGGTGATCTTCCAGCATGCGACCTTAAGGTCATTGACAGTATCATCAAAAATCACCACACTGATGGCCCAACAAGCGAGCTAAATCGCTGACAGGCCCCCAAATTTGCCGAATTACGTTCGCCATAACGTATTTCCTTATAAAAAACCTCTAAATTGTGGAAGAAAATCCACGGAAAGAAGACCGGTCCCCAGCCGGTCTTTTTGCTTGTCTATCAGCGGGCGAAGGCATATTGAAGCCACAATAGTTATTGACAAGGAAAGCTTAAATAACTAAAATCAAATTTAAATATAAACAGACGTTGAAGAGGAATAGTAACTGTAATCACGTTTCAGAGAGAGAGCTATTGGTGGAAGGCTCTTACGGAAAAACAGTGAACCTGCCTTGGAGTCCTGTATGAAAGCGAAAGCATAAATACAGCGTGCCCCGCGTTAAGGGTGTAAATGAAGTGAAATCTGCTGTTGCAGGTTTAAATAGGGTGGTACCGCCGAGCTTTCGGTCCCTGTTTTTAGGGATGCGAAGGCTTATTTTTTTGACAGACCTCGTATCCACAACTTCTATAGAAAGAAAGAGGAGAAAAAATGGCAGACAACAAGAAATTAGTCGCAGAGATCACATCTATGGATGAGGATTTCACACAATGGTACACTGACGTATGCATTAAGGCAGACCTTGTAAGCTACTCAAACATCAAGGGCTGCATGGTCATCAAGCCTGCAGGCTATGCTATCTGGGAGCTTATCCAGAAGCATCTTGATGCAAGATTTAAGGAGACAGGAGTTCAGAATGCATATCTTCCTATGCTCATTCCTGAATCACTTCTTCAGAAAGAAAAAGATCACGTAGAAGGCTTTGCTCCAGAAGTTGCTTGGGTAACTCATGGTGGACTTGAGCCTCTTACAGAGAGATACTGCATTCGTCCTACTTCAGAGACACTTTTCTGTGATTACTACAAGGGAGAGATCCACTCCTACAAGGATCTTCCACAGGTTCTCAACCAGTGGTGCAGCGTAGTCAGATGGGAAAAGGAGACAAGACCATTCCTTAGAAGCCGTGAGTTCCTCTGGCAGGAAGGTCACACAGCCCATGCTACCATGGAAGAGGCTGAGGAGCGTACACAGCAGATGCTGAATGTATATGCTGATTTCCTTGAAAATGATATGGCAATCCCTGTTATCAAGGGCCAGAAGACCAACAAGGAGAAGTTCGCAGGCGCAGAGGCTACATACACAGTAGAGGCCCTTATGCATGATGGAAGAGCGCTTCAGAGTGCAACCAGCCATAACTTCGGCGATGGGTTTGCCAAGGCATTCGGAATCCAGTATGCAGGAAAAGATAATCAGCTCCACTATGTATGCCAGACTTCATGGGGACTTACAACCCGTACGATCGGAGCCATGATCATGGTACACGGCGACAACTCAGGTCTTGTAGTACCTCCTAAGATCGCTCCAGTTCAGGTTGTTGTTATTCCTATCCAACAGAAGAAGGAAGGCGTTGTAGAGGCTGCAAGAGACATCGAAAAGAGCCTTTCAGACTATAGAGTTAAGACAGATGATACAGACAGAACACCAGGCTTTAAGTTTGCTGAGCAGGAGATGAGAGGTATTCCTGTCCGCATTGAGATTGGACCTAAGGATCTTGAGGCAGGCAAGTGCGTACTTGTAAGAAGAGACACAAGAGAGAAGATCGAGTGTGCTATTTCTGAGGTTTCAGCAAAGGTTGGCGAGCTTCTTGATACAATCCAGAAGGATATGTACGCAAGAGCCAAGAAGCACCTTGAGGAGCATACATTTGCAGCTCACAATAAGGAAGAGTTTGCAAACGCCTTCAAAGAGACCAAGGGATTTGTTAAGGCAATGTGGTGCGGATGTCAGGAATGCGAAGACAAGATCAAGGAAGATTACAACGTTACCAGCAGATGTATTCCTTTTGAGCAGGAAAACCTTTCAGATACCTGCGTAGTATGTGGCAAGCCAGCAACCAAGATGGTTTACTGGGGAAGAGCATACTGATAATTTTAACCAAAAAAGACCTGAGCAGTTTTCTGCTCAGGTCTGATTTTACCTTTTTATCTTGTCATCATATGAGCGTAATGCTGTTTTTTGTAGCTGTACATGCGCTTGTCAGCAAGCATCAGCACGGTGTGGGTATTTCTGTCCTCAGTTTCATGTCTGTAGGCGTAGCCATAGGATACGCTGTGATTGATCTCAACATCTACTTTATCAAGCTCTAGAAGTGTTTCATCAAGTTTCTTTAAAAGACCATCTAAAGTGTCTGAGTCAATGTCTTTTATCATTACAACAAATTCATCGCCGCCAATTCTTGCGCAATCACCGATGTCTTCAAAGGTCTTGGCAAGAGCCTGGGCAAAGGATTTAAGAAGCCTGTCTCCTGCAGGATGTCCAGAGTTGTCGTTGACCTCCTTAAGTCCGTTAAGGTCAAGGCTGATGAGGCAGAAATCATAATCTGATTTATCCAGTGCAGCCATTTTTTCATCGAAGTCGACTCTGTTTGGAAGGCCTGTAAGGTTGTCAACATAGGCAATCTTTGTGAGGGCCTGATACTCTTTTTTCCGGGCAAAAGAGTGAGTCATGAAAATAAAGTAGTTAAGCAGCTGCATGACAACAAAGATTATGGATCCAAATGGGATCAGTATAATATGGAACCAGCTCTGTCTGTAATCTGCTATCTTACCAATGACTGAGGTAAGGGAGTAAGCCAAAAGCGAAACAGAAAGAACTGTAAGCCCCAACATTGTCACTATCAGCGAAGAATTCTTGGACTTGCTCCTTATATCTATATAGTCATAGGCTACAAGAAGGCCCAAGCCTACAAATGCCATAAGATAATATGGTCCTTCAAAGTGGTTTAAATGAACGATATTTGAGAAGTGAAGAACCATGAACAGGAGCGAAAAGCCTAAGGTGGCGCTGCCCATTATAATAAGTATCTTATTGTTCTGGCGCTTATGAAGGTCGTAAACAATGAGATAAATGCAGGGTGCAATAAGGTACAAAGAAACAAATTCCAGGGTGGTTGCCATTCCTGAGGGGACTATAAGGTCCATAATATCGAAGGCTGTAAGCGTCCATACTCCAAGGATTATGGTCAGAAGTGAGCAAAACAGCTGGTTGGTAACACCAGGAGATCCCATGTAAAAGATCAGTGAGATCACAAAGAATACCATTCCGAACACCAGAAGGAAACATCCTGTAAAGAACGGGAAGATTACGGACTGGTGAAGGGACCTGTAAATATCTTCATACTGGCCGATCATAGGGTTTATTAGATTGGCTTTTGTTTCGTTTTCGATAACAGTAAGCTTTATTGACAGCTTTTTTCCCGGATAGTCAGAGGGAAGAGCAATAGGCTGATAGCTTATTCCCACAAAGTTATTGCTGTGAGAATCAGTATACTGGCTGGCAATCAAAACTCCATCAAGATAAACCTCATAGGAGCAGAACTGGGATTTGAAGAACAGGTAAGGAGTATCAACACCAAGATCTAATAAGGGCTTTGAATAGTAAAGAACGATATTATCACCCTTTGCAAATTTGGTCTCAAGCTGATCTCCTAGTTTTTCCAGGTCAGTGTTAAGGTATTGCTGATTGTGGTAAGTAACAGTCCAGCCGCGCTCAAGTTTATAGACCATATTCTCTGGCTTAAAGTAAAAGAGCAGGTGAGCGGTGTAGAGGAAAGCAACCACCATAAGCGTTGAAAGTGTTATGAGCGAAAAGATCTTACGCACGTACAACACCTCCCTTCGCAATAGAGTTCTGATGCTCGCGCTTCATCTCATACATTCTGTTATCAGCAAGCATATAAACTTCCTGAGCTGAGCCTGATGGAACCTCGTAGCTGTAGGCATAGCCGTAGGAAGCGCTATACTGGAAACGCTGTTCTTTGCGGTTCCAGTCATTGATCATTGAATAGAGATTGTGGATCCTTCTTGTGCAGTTTAAGGCCCTGTCCTCTGTAAGGACAACGATAAACTCATCACCGCCCATTCTGCCAACCAGGTTGGCATCCCAGAAGGAGTCTGAAAGAATTGTGGCAAATCCGGCAATCAGTCTGTCGCCTTCGTGATGTCCTAAGTTGTCGTTGACTTCCTTAAGTTTGTTAAGGTCAAGGCTGATAATAGTGTATGAGCCATGTTCTGAGGTAAGCATTTCCATAACCTGCTCGCAGCGGGCTCTGTTTGCCAGGCCTGTGAGCGGATCAGTATATGCCAAAGAAGATATCTTGTTCTGCATGGTATCAAGGTCAGAATTGTAGATAACATAGAGCATGTAACTTACAAGAAGACCTGACACAAAGATAAGTGATCCAAACATGAAACCGTTTATAGAAGCTATTGAGTCACTAATATCAGGAGTAAACTTCCTGTAATTATATTTGACGATATCCAGGATAGACAGCAGCATCAGGATAAGAAGGCCAAGAGCAAAGACATTGTCTGACGTCACAAGTCTCTTTTTCTTGTTCTTATAAGAACCGATAAAGGTTTTGATTATCATCGCCACAGCAAAGGCGCCTTCAGAACCTGCCATGGAATGAAGGATTGGTGTATATTCGTATATTCTGCCTTTTCCAAATACACAGAACACAAAGACAATACAATAGATGATACAGTTGAAAATAAACAGAAACTGGAATGCCTTTTTTAGCCTGTCTTTATAGACAGACATGAAGTAACCGATTATTGCAGTTGGAATGTTGTAAAGAGATGAATATTCCATGATCATGTTTAGATTGGAATTATCAGTAATGAGGTCAATGATCCCGTAAAACGAATAGGTATAAAGGCCCAGCATAAGTGAAATGAAACCACTAAAGAACAGTCGGAAATCATTGTTGTGGTACAGCACCATATATGGAGACAGCGCCATCAGGATAACGCCTAGAACTATAAGGAACGCTCCAATGACGATGTTGCGCCTCATGGAAAGGATTCGCTCTATAAAAAGAGAGTTCTTGTCCCCGATAGTAACTGTGGTGAGACCAGAAAATGAATGGATTCTGGATCCTGTAAGGATTATAGTAAGCTTTTTACCAGCGTAATCTTTGCCAAGAGGGAATACGTTGGAATGCTTTGGAACGGATTTTTTACTTTCCCTATACTCTCTTCCATAGGTGTAGATCATCTTGCCGTCAAGGTATACGTCAATTACAGCATGGATCGTGTACATTGAGCCGCAGGGATTTGCGATGCCAACATCTGGAAGAGTACCTGAAATAGTTACAATCTCGCCGGAGTCCACAACGCCTATATTAGAATTGGACAGACTTGTAGAATCTAATTTATTGCCCTTAAAAGTGATGGTCCATCCATCATCAAGGGCGTAGCGAGAGGTATCACTAACAAAGAATTTATTAGAAGATAAGATAGAAATGGCTACGATCGCGATAAGCACAAAGGCCGGAATCAGTTTCTCTAGCCGTCTATAGTTCCATAATTTCATACATTATTCCTCATGATTACATATATTAAGTATATTACCATAACGATAAAATTCCTAGTCAATTATTCACAAATCTAGGTCTTTAGGCTATTATGAAGGTATGAAGATAGAAATACCAAAGAATGCAAAGATGATACTTGATACCATGCACGAAGCAGGGTATGAGGCATATATTGTTGGTGGATGCGTAAGGGATGCGATCCTGGGAAAAGAGCCATCGGACTGGGATATTACCACCAACGCCCTTCCAGCTCAGGTAAAAGAGCTGTTTAGAAGGACAGTTGATACAGGAATAGAGCATGGAACAGTTACTGTAATGGCTGGGAAAGAGGGCTATGAAGTAACAACCTACCGTATTGATGGCAAGTACGAAGACAGCCGCCATCCAAGCGAAGTTACCTTCACCAGGGACCTGCTTGAGGACATGAAGCGAAGGGATTTTACCATAAATGCCATGGCCTACAATGAAGAAGAGGGTCTGGTTGACAGGTTTGGAGGCATAGAGGACCTTAATAACCGGATAATCCGCTGTGTTGGAGAACCTACAGAGCGCTTTACCGAGGATGCCCTTAGGATAATGAGAGCTGTCAGGTTCGCTGCACAGCTTGACTACGATATAGAAGAGAAGACAGTTGCAGCAATAAAAGAGCTGTCGCCTACCTTAAAAAAGATAAGCGCTGAGAGAATACAGACTGAGCTTGTAAAGCTCCTTACATCTGACCATCCGGAAAAGATAAGGCTTGCTTATGAGCTTGGCATTACAGCAGTTGTCCTTCCAGAATTTGACAGGTGCATGGAAACTGAGCAAAAGAACATCCACCACATGTATAACGTGGGAGAGCACACGGTAGTAGCACTTGAAAACATAAGAAATGATAAGCTTCTTCGTCTGACCATGCTGATGCATGACTTTGGCAAACCTGCTACAATTACTGTAGATGAGGAAGGTGTTACACACTTTAAAGGTCACGCAGCCCTTGGAAGCAAGATGGCAAAAGACATATTAAAGCGCCTTAAGTTTGACCGGGATACCATGGACCGGGTAAGTAACCTCGTAAAATACCATGACGACAGGTATGAGCCGAGGCCCTCAGTGATCAGAAGGGCCATTAACAGAGTGGGAGAAGAGGATTTCCCTCTTTTGTTCGATATAAGATATGCGGACACCATGGCTCAGAGTACATATATGAGGCAGGAAAAGCTCCTGCTTATAGAAGAGACCAGAAAGGTATATCAGGATATAATAGACCAAAAGGACTGCGTAAGCTTAAAGAGCCTGGCAGTTAATGGAAAAGATCTGATATCACTGGGAATCAAGCCCTCTAAACAGATGGGGGATATTTTAAAGGCAATGCTGGAGGATGTTTTAGAGGATCCATCCAGAAACACCAAGGA
>CAMVJI010000091.1 GCA_947167765.1 uncultured Butyrivibrio sp.
CCCAGAATCCAAGGGATATCCCTGACGGCGTTCTGGCACAGCTTGGAAACAAGGTTCAGCATGCACTTCACGCTTACACACCTTCTGATATGAAGGCAGTCAAGGCTGCGGCTGAGTCCTTTAGAGAAAACCCTGCTTTTAACACAGCTGATGTTATACAGGAGCTTGGAACTGGTGAAGCGATCTGCTCATTCCTTGATGAGACCGGAACGCCAACCATGTGCGAGAGAGTATTTATCCTGCCACCTCAGTCCTATATGGGCGGAATTGATGATGCCACAAGGGAAAAAGAGATAAAGGGCAGCACTCTTTATACCAAGTACTATGAGCCTTCTGATCCTGACTCAGCCTTCGAATTCCTTGAGAGAAAGGGCGTTGCCGACGCCAAGGCCAAGGCAGAGCTGGAAGCCAAGGAAGCTGAGCGCAAGGCAAAAGAGAAGGAAGAAGCCGCAGCAGCTAAGGCAGCTGAAAAAGAAAAGGCTGCAGCCGACAGAAAGAGAAAGCAGACCGCAAAGACCATTGGTAATTCTGTTGCTGGAACTGTTGGAAGAGAAGTTGGTAAGACTGTTGGCGGAACCTTTGGTAAATTTGGAAAGACCCTTGGCGGAAATCTTGGAGCGAGTCTTGGAAGAGGAATCCTGGCCACATTCTTTAAGTCATAAATAAAAAACACAACAAAATAAAAGACATTTATCGCCTATATAGTGTGCGTGAAAACACCAGACACTATATAGGCGATTTTTTGTGCAAACCCGCATAAACTTTAGACTTTTTTTATTCAAAACATTGAAAAAACCTATTGTTAAAGTGAAAAAAGTGCTTTATAATGGTTTCAGGTGGTAAAAAGTGTCAAAAAGTGGTAATAAGTGGTAGATAAGTGGGAACAGCATTCAAAGGTGAATACAGTCATTCCATAGACGCAAAGGGAAGGCTCATAATTCCAGCTAAGTTCCGTGAACTTCTCGGCGAACAATTTGTGGTAACCAAGGGGTTTGACGGATGCCTTTTTGTGTTTGCTGAAGAAGGCTGGGAGCAGTTCGAAGAGAAGCTCCAGGCGCTTCCAATGGACAAGCCAGAAGCCAGAATGCTAGGACGTTTCTTTATCGCAGGTGCCATTGATGCTGAAGTAGACAAGCAGGGCAGGATCCTTTTACCACAGAACCTTCTGCAGCATGCCAAGATTGAAAAGGAAGCAGTTATCGCAGGTGTTGGTAACAGAGCTGAAATCTGGAGCAAGGCTGAGTGGGAGAATGCAAGTACCTTTGATGACATCAACGGAATTGCAGCCAAGATGAGTGAGTACGGTCTTAGCATTTAAGCCTGGAGGCATGAAGATGGAATTTAAACATTATTCAGTGCTCCTTCAGGAGTGCATAGACAATCTGAATATCAAACCGGATGGTATATATCTGGATGGAACCCTTGGGGGCGGGGGTCATTCTTTTCATATAGCAGAGAAGCTCTCAGATGAGGGACACCTCTACGGAGTGGATCAGGATGCAGATGCCATAGCAGCTGCCAGCAAGAGACTTGAAGAGTTTGGAAACCGCATAACTGTCATCAGAGACAACTACGAAAATGCAGTTACAAGGCTTAAAGAGCTGGGAGTCACAGGGGTTGACGGAATACTACTTGACCTTGGAGTTTCATCATTTCAGCTGGACAATGCAGACAGGGGCTTTACTTACAAGGAAGATGTTCCCCTGGACATGCGAATGGATCAGAGGATGCAGCTTACAGCCAGGGATATAGTAAATGATTATTCCGAGACTGAGATCTTTCATATAATAAGAGACTTCGGCGAAGATAAATTCGCCAAGAACATTGCCAAGCACATATGCATGGAGAGGGCCAAGGCTCCTATCGAGACCACAGGTCAGCTCAATGACATAATAAAGGCTGCGATCCCAGCCAGGATGAGGGAGAAGGGAGGCCATCCTTCCAAGAGAACTTATCAGGCTATCAGGATTGCACTGAACAGGGAACTGGATGTACTTCAAAACTCCCTGGACGGATTCATTGATTTTTTAAATCCAGGCGGAAGGCTCTGCGTAATAACTTTCCACTCCCTGGAAGATAGGATCACCAAGAATAACTTTAAGACCAATGAAGATCCTTGCATCTGCCCACCGGAATTTCCGGTATGTACTTGCGGCAGGAAGTCAAAGGGCAAGGTGATAACAAGAAAGCCAATACTTCCAAGTGAAGAAGAACTTTCACAAAATAAAAGATCCCAAAGCGCAAAGCTAAGGGTATTTGAAAAAAGCTGATGAGAAAGGAGAATGAACATGGCAAGCGAATACATCCGCGGTACATCTGTTAGAAAACCAAATAGAGCGCCTTCGGGAAGACCAGTCCATGTTCAGGAACCTTCAAGAAAAAGAAGACACCACATGAGCCTTGGATATCTTTTATTCCTGTCAATGGCTATGGCTCTCATGGTTGGAACACTGGCATGGTACATATCACTTCAGTCACAGATCACCAGCAGTGTAAAAAACATCGCAACTTTGGAAAGTCAGTTAAATAATTTGAAACAGGACAATGATGAGGCGTATAATAGAGCAAGTGGCAACGTGGATCTGGATGAGATAAAGAGAATTGCGATCCAGGAATACGGCATGACTTATGCAACTGAGGGGCAGATAATCACTTACTCTGATGGCGGCGGCAACGACTATGTAAGACAGCTGGCACCAATCCCTGAAGTGGCCAAGAACTAGTATTTATATGCCACGCTAAGTGTTTTAGAAGGGTAAGTAATTTGGTTAGATGAAAAAAAGGAAATCTGGGATCAGTCAGAAGTTCACTATAGGAATGAAGAAAAAGCTGGTAGTGCTGTTTGTGCTTGCACTACTGGCTTTCGTTGGGTTAGGGGTCAGGCTTATTCTCATAACCAAGAATAACGGCGAGGAGTATGAAAAGCAGGTGCTGTCACAACAGCAGTACGACTCCACAACTCTGCCATTCCGGCGAGGAGAGATACTGGATGCCAATGGCACGATCCTTGCCTACAGCGAGAAAGTCTATAATGTAATCCTTGATGCCAAGCTTCTATTAAGGAGCGATAAGTATCTTGAGCCTACGATCAGGGCTTTGGTAAAAGAGTTTGGTCTTGATTCGGGTGAAATCAGGCAGTATCTTGCAGAGCATCCTACATCTCAGTACTACATTCTTGCAAAAAAGCTTCCTTATGATGAGATAAAGAATTTTCAGGACATGATCACTCCGGGTATGGAAGGGTATGATGCCAATATCCAGGGTGTCTGGTTTGAGTCGAGCTATATAAGAAAGTATCCTAATGGTTCACTGGCCTGCGACGTCATTGGGTTTACATCTGGCGACAACAACGGAATGTACGGCCTTGAGGAATACTACAACAACACACTGTCAGGAACCATGGGAAGAGAGTATGGATATCTTGATGAGGATTCGAACCTTGAAAGAACAACAATTCCTGCAACAGATGGCGACAATATCATAACTACTATTGACGGCAATCTTCAGAATATAGTAGAGAGACATCTTCAGGAATTCAACGATACCTATGCCAATAACTTCCGTGAGGGCAATGGCGCCAATAACGTAGGTTGCATCATGATGGATGTCAACACAGGTGAGATACTGGCAATGGCCAGCTATCCAAAGTTTGACTTAAATGACCCGAGAAATAAATCAGCTCTCATCGGAATGCCTGCAGTAGATGAAAAGGGCAATAAGGTCAAGGGCGAATCAGTATTTGACTCTGGCGTATATATCACAGAGGAGATGCTTTCTGACTTTACAGATGAGCAGCTTTATCAGAATTATAATGCTCTTTGGAAGAATTTCTGTATTTCCGATACCTATGAGCCAGGATCTGTCGCTAAGCCTTTCACTGTAGCTACAGGAATTGAATCCGGCTCGATAACAGGTAATGAGGTTTACAACTGTAAAGGATTCCTTGAAGTGGGCGGATGGGAGATCAAGTGCCATAACACTTATGGTGATGGCGCTGTTTCGGTCCAGAGAGGAATTGAGATATCCTGTAACGTAGCAATGATGTACATTGCCCAGGCTACAGGCGTCAGCACTTTTACCAAGTTCCAGAAGGACTTTGGATTCGGACTTAAATCCAACATTGACCTTGCGGGAGAGGCCAGAACAGAGGGGCTTACCTACAAGGCTTCAGATATGACTTCTACTGACCTTGCAACCAACTCCTTTGGACAGGGTTTTAATATTGATATGATCGAGGGAATCACCGGATTCTGCGCACTTATTAACGGCGGCTACTACTATGAGCCTCACGTGGTGAAAAGAATCGTCTCCTCAAGTGGAGCTACTATTAAAAATGTAGAGCCCAGAGTCCTTAGGCAGGTAATATCCCAGAGTACATCTGATAAGATAGTAGAGTTTTGTAACACTGTTGTATCAGGACCTAATGGTACTGGTAAAACAGCTCGCCCAGCAGGCTACATGATCGGAGGTAAGACAGGAACAGCCCAGACTCTGCCCCGTGGAAATCGTCAGTATGTTGTATCCTTTATGGGATATGCTCCTGCTGATGACCCTGAAATAGCTATTTACGTTGTGGTAGACAGGCCAAACACCAGATATCAGGACGATGCCAAGTTTGCTACAAGAATTGTAAGGGCGGTGCTAACAGAGGCGCTTCCTTATCTTAATTATCCTATGACAGAGCCTCTTAGCGAAAAAGAGCAGGCAGAGCTTGAAGAACTCAGAGAAAAGATGATAACTTCTGCAGTTGCAACCACCGAAGAGGGAGAGGAAACCACAGAGGAAGGCACTGAAGAAACTACGGAAGAAACCCAGACAGAAGAGGAAACTACTGAGGAAGAGACACAGCAGTCTTCAATTTGGGAGACATTTGACGTTGACCAATCAACGGGGTATTATATTGACCCGAATACAGGTGATTATATTGATCCATCATCAGGACATGCTTTTGGAGGAGATGATCTGCCGGATTTTAGCGGAGAGAACACTGATTCTTCCATATTTGAAAGCGTTGAAAATGGTGGTAACTAATTATTGGAGATTTTAAAATGAACGACTATTGTATGAGGACTCTGCTTCCTGCACTTTTATCCTTTGTTATTGCGGTACTTATTGGACCTAAGGTCATTGATATCCTTAGAAAACTAAAGGCAGGACAGACCGAGAGAGAAGAGGGACTTGAGTCCCATCAGAAAAAGACTGGTACACCAACTATGGGCGGCGTCATATTTCTTTTGCCAGTTGTTGTGATCGGCATATTCTATGGAGCATCACACAAGGAAGTCATTCCTGTTCTGATCCTTACTATTGGTTTTGGAATAATCGGATTTATCGATGACTATATCAAGGTTGTAAGAAAGCATAACTTAGGCCTTCGTGCATGGCAGAAGATATTGGGACAGCTCGTAGTAACCATCCTCTTTTCAGTTTACGTAGAGACCTTTACTGATATTTCTCTCGCCATGAAAGTTCCTTTTACAAGTATTATTCTTGATTTTGGAATCTTTAATATTCCAATTTTGTTTTTTATAGCACTTGGTACTGCCAACGGAACTAACTTTACAGACGGAGTTGACGGCCTTTGCGCTTCAGTTACTGCAGTAGTTGCCGCATTCTTTGCGGTGGCAGGTATGCACTACGGGGCTACTGGTGCAGAAGTAATGTCCAGCGCCATGGTAGGAGCACTGCTGGGCTATCTGGTTTACAATGTATACCCTGGCAAGGTTATGATGGGAGATACAGGATCACTTGCTATTGGCGGTTTTGTGACAGGAATAGCTTATGTTATGCAGATGCCAATATTTATAGTGATTGTTGGATTTATCTATGCCTTTGAAGTTATTTCTGTGATCCTTCAGGTTTTATACTTTAAGATCACTCACGGAAAGAGAATTTTCAGAATGGCACCTATCCACCATCATTTCGAGAAGGGTGGATGGTCCGAGACAAGGGTGGTAAACGTGTTCACAACAGTGACAATACTGCTTTGTCTCGTTGCATATGTAGGGCTATAACGCAGGATATTTAGCGCATTAAGATAAGAGGAAGATAAGGATATGACAGCTGATTTAAAGGGAAAAAGAGTTCTTGTAATTGGTTCAGGTCTTTCTGGAGTGGGTTCTGTTAAGCTCCTTGATCAGATCGGAGCGCTTCCTGTTATGTTGGAAGAAAATACCAAGGTTACTGAGGAAGACATCAGAAAAAAGCTCTATGAAGAGGACAGGGACAAGACTGAGATCATAATTGGCGAAATTACAGATGATACACTTAATTCTATTTCGCTTGTGGTGCCAAGTCCTGCTGTTCCCCTGGATTCACCAACAGTTATGCGCATCAAGGCTCTTAATATTCCTATCTGGAGCGAGATTGAGCTTGCTTATAACTTCTCTAAGGGAACTATGGTTGCCATCACTGGAACCAATGGCAAGACCACAACTACAACTCTGGTTGGTGAGATCATGAAAGCTCACTATGAGTCGGTGTATGTTGTAGGCAATATTGGAGTTTCTTTTGCAGAGAATGCACTGGGAATGAGAGATGACACAGTTATTGTTGGAGAGATAAGTTCATTCCAGCTGGAGGCTGTGGACAATTTCCACGCCAAGGTATCAGCGATCCTTAATATTACTCCAGATCACTTAAATAGACATCATACCATGGAGTGTTATGCCTCCATGAAGGAAAATATCACTAACAAACAGACAGCAGAGGATACCTGTGTTCTTAACTATGACAACGAGTACACAAGGGATTTTGGAAAAAGATGTCCCTCAAAGGTAGTATTCTTTTCGACCAAAGAGGAGCTCAAAGACGGCTTCTTCCTTGATGGCGACAACATAGTTATGGCAAACGGCGGATCTAAGACTGTCATTATGAACATCCATGACATGAATCTTGTTGGACTTTGCAACGTTGAAAATGTCATGGCGGCTATTGCAATGAGTCTTGCAATGGGAGTGCCTCTTTCCACAATCCTTGAAGTAATAAGGAATTTCAAGGCGGTTGAGCACAGGATCGAATTTGTGGCCACAAAGAGAGGCGTGGATTATTACAATGATTCCAAGGGTACAAACCCTGATGCAGCCATTCAGGGCATCAAGGCCATGAGTAAGCCTACAATCCTTATTGGTGGCGGATATGATAAAGGCAGTGAGTACGACGAGTGGCTTGAGTGCTTTGGGGATACAGTAAAGCTTCTGGTTCTTATTGGACAGACAAAAGAAAAGATCGCTGAATGCGCTGAAAAACACGGATTTACAAACTATGTCTTTAAGGACACCTATGAGGAAGCTCTTGAGTTTTGCACAAAGAGCGCTCAGCCTGGAGATGCAGTACTTCTTTCTCCTGCATGTGCCAGCTGGGATATGTTCCCAAGCTATGAAGTAAGGGGCAAAAAATTCAAAGAATATGTAAATAAGTTAGCTGAATAAGGCTAAATAAGTAAAAGTTATTTGTTGTGAGGGGAACTTTGTGAGAGCAGGAATCTTAAGACGCGAAAGAGAAGAGTCTTATATTGACTACAGTTTGATATTTATCATTCTGTTTCTTTTGGCGTTCGGTCTTATCATGCTTTATTCTACAAGTTCATATGAGGCAGCTCTTGACTACGGCGATTCTGCCTATTATTTCAAACATCAGCTGATCCCCACGATCCTGGGCCTTGCTGGTATGATGGTAATGTCCTACATTCCTTACAAGGTGCTGTCAAGACTGGCAATGCCTATCTATCTTGCAGCTGCAGCGCTCCTTATACTGATCATTCCCTTTGGTAAAACAGTAAATGGTGCCAAAAGATGGCTCATCATCATGGGCGTATCCATTCAGCCTGCAGAGGTTGCCAAGGTGGCGACCATCATTTTTACAGCAACTATCATTATTAAACTTAAAAGAAATCTCATGAGCTACAAGGGATTTGGAGTAGCCCTGTTATTTCCTCTTATCCTTGCTGGAATGGTTTATGGCATCACAAGGAACCTGAGCTCTGCCATTATCATCATGGGAATCACAGTTGTTATGCTGTTTATTTCAACCCCGGGATACAAGAGATATGTCATTGCAGCTGTTGCACTTCTGGGAATAGTGGCACTTCTTGTTATATTGATCGCCAATTCTGACCAGACCAGCGGTATGAACTACCGTTTTGAGAGGGTGCTTGCATGGCTTGATCCCAATGCTCACGCTTCAGGCAAAGGATTCCAGACTCTTCAGGCTCTTTATGCCATAGGTTCAGGCGGAGTATTTGGAAAGGGACTTGGAGAGAGCATGCAGAAGATGGGATTTATCCCAGAGGCCCAGAATGATATGATCTTTTCCATCATCTGTGAAGAACTGGGGCTTTTTGGCGCCATAGCTGTTATGCTTATGTTCCTTCTTCTTATCTGGCGCCTTATGATAATCGCAAACAATGCTCCTGATATGTTTGGAGCTTTACTGGTAATTGGAGTTATGGGACACATTGCTATTCAGGTCATCCTGAATATTGCGGTTGTAACTAACACCATTCCAAATACAGGTATTACACTTCCCTTTATCAGCTATGGCGGTTCTGCTGTTATCATTCAGCTGGCTGAGGTTGGAATAGCCCTGAATGTGGCAAGAAATATAGGCAGAGAATAAAGGATATGGCAAAGAAGAAAAAGAGATACAAAAAAAGGGGAGAAAATCCTCTGATAATAGTTGGAAGAACCATTGCTGACCACAAGAGCATATACATAATACTTGCAGTACTTTTGACTCTTCTTGTCATTGGGGCAGTGGCTATCAAGTATATTGCAGATAATTACACTATTACGAATATATATGTTTCAGGAAACACCCATTACACAAATGATGAGATCATAGATATGGTCATGAAGGATGGCCTTAGCCATAACTCAATGTACCTGTCCTTGAAATACAGGGACAAGAGTATAGAGGGAGTGCCCTTTATTGAGAAGATGGACGTTGACATAGTTTCGCCGGATACAGTCAGGATAAACGTCTACGAGAAGGCAGTGGCAGGATATATAGCATATCTTGGCAGATACATGTACTTTGACAGGGATGGAATTGTGGTTGAGAGCTCACTTGAGACTTCTGATACTGTACCTCAGGTTATGGGGCTTTCCTTTAACTACTGCATAATGCACGAGAAGCTTCCAATAGAGAATCAGGACGTTTTTGAAGAAATACTTGATATAACACAGCTTCTTGCCAAGTATCAGCTTGGAGCTGACAGGATCTTCTTTGACAGCGAATACAATGTGTATCTGTATTTTGATGATATTGAGGTAAGTCTTGGCACAGAAGAGTTCATCGACGAGAAAATTATCCAACTTCAATATATCCTTCCAGAGCTTAGTGGAAAAAAAGGAATTTTGGAGATGAAAGATTTTGACGACGATA
>CAMVJI010000092.1 GCA_947167765.1 uncultured Butyrivibrio sp.
GCAGAAGAAATAGATGAGAGCGCTTTAGAGCCTCAGATTGAGAAGATCATCGAGGGAGCAGGACTTGATCCAAAGGATAAGGGCCTTAAGGAAAGCTCTCTGTGGATGGTATCTCAGGGAATTCCTCTTACAGGATCAAACCTTGAGCAGGTAAAAACAATAAAGAGCCTTAAACTGCCTGTTTCTGAAGTGGATGCCATGAAGGCAGCAGCTTCTGCTATTGCTGATGGGAAAAAAGCTATCAAGGGAGATGTTTTTGATCCAAGCTCTAACATGGAGAAGGCAGCAGAGATCAAAGATGCTGTAGATAACATAAGTGATGATGACATAAAGGATGTAGTAGCTTCCGGCAGAGAAATAACCATCAGAAACCTTACAAGTAATTTCTCCATAAGCTATGCTTCAGTTTCTGAAAATGACGAAAGGCTTGTAACTGCAAGGCTTCAGCTTGAGCAGGTAAGGCTGCAGATGACAGTAGAAGCTAATAAGCACCTTTTGGACAGCGGCTTTTCTATTGATACAGCGCCTATGGAAGAGCTCATTGAAAGACTAAAAGGCATTCTTTCAAGAGATGGCGAGGAAGTAACAGGCAAAGCCATCGATGAGATAACCAATGTGACACCTTCAAATATGGGCTATGCTTTCAGAATGACCATAAGCAGAGTGTCACTTATAGCAAATGGTCCTGCTGATATTGTGGGATCAATGGCTGATGACCTGAAAGAAGCGTCTCTTTTCAAAATAAGCCAGGCATCTGAAAATGCCACAATAAAATTCAGGCAGGCAGGAGAAGGCTATGAAAAGCTCATGACTGCTCCAAGAGCAGATCTGGGAGATTCAATTAAAAAAGCTTTCAGAAATGTAGATGATATCCTTAAGGACCTTCAGCAGGAAGCTACTGACGAAAACAGAAGAGCAGTAAGGATCCTTGGCTACAACAGGATGGAGATAAATGAAGAGAACTTTGAAAAGGTACGGAGCTGGGATGCAAAGCTTCAGAGCACTATAGAGAGGCTTAAACCTGGCGCTGTATTCGATCTTATAAGACAGGGAAAGAACCCTCTTTCAATGACAATCGAAGAGCTCTCTCAAAACCTTGATCAGAATTCAGAGTCTTCAGAGAATGAAAAAGGAAAGAGCGAAGAAAGATACGCAAAGTTTTTATTTAAGCTTGAGCACAAAGGTGAGATCACCAAGGAGGAAAAAGCTTCCTTCATTGGAATCTACAGACTCTTCCACACCTTAAAGACCACTGATTATCAGGCAATTGGATCACTTCTTAAGACAGATCAGGAGATGACTATAGGAAACCTTCTTGGTGCCACAAGAAATCAGAAAGCGTCAAGACGGGGAATGGACTACAAGGTTGATGATGACTTCGGAGGTCTTTCAGTAAAAGAAAAAGACTATTCTCCTAGGATTGACAATCAGATATCTGCTGCATTCAGATATTACAGGTCCAAGGCTGAAACGGTTTATGAAAACCTTGAACCTGAAAAGCTTATGCAGACCAATATAACGGATAAGACTCTTTTACCAGAGCTTGCTGATGACCTTAAGAGAGCCGATATAGACAAGGAGCTTGAGAGGGAGTTTGCAAGGAGCGAGCTTGAACAGATAAGACAGACTGTATCTCTTAAGTCAGCAGAGCCCACAGCAAAAGAAATGACTCAGGCTGGCATTGAACTTACTTACAATAATCTTGAGGCATTTATAGAGGAAAAGAGAGACAGAAGAAACGGAAATATCTGGAAAAAGACTGAAGATATGGAAGAAAGGGAGCTTTTAAAAGAATCTCTTTCTGAAGATGATTATCAGGATAACTATGTAAAGATTTTGGAGAGAGTGTCCGATAATTTATCTAGAGAGCTACTTAGTAGTGATGACACATATATTGATGTCAGAGCAATAGCTCTTTTACAGAAACAGATCTCTGTAATGACAAAAAGTGCAGAGAGAAACAGCTATGAAGTGCCGGTTGAGATCGACGGAGAAGTGGTTTCAATGAATGTGACACTTGCTAGCGACGATACAAAAAAGTCAAGGATGGACGCCAGTGTTCTGACAGACGAGTACGGACAGCTAAACTTAAGCCTCTTCGTAGAAGAGGAAAGCATCCGGGGAATGCTCACAACCACCAATGGAAAGAACCAGTGGGAATCAGAATATCTGGAGAATGTAAGAACCAGATTGTGCGAGAGAATTTCAGAAAAGCTAGAAGACGTTATCGTAAGCGCTGAAAACATAGCGATCATCTACAACGCACAAGCAGGGCCTGCCTTTGCAGGTGTGGTTTCAAGAAATGCCATGGAAGGCGAAAATGCAGTACAGACAGACACAAAAACACTTTTAACTATGGCAAAAGCCTTTATTGAGGCTTTGTGATCACACTTTAAAAAGAAATGAGGTAGGCATGAAAGTAAACTATAATGTATCTGCGATGATAGCAAATAACGCTCTTCAGAAGAATGACAAGCTTCTTTCTGAGTCCCTGGGAAGACTTTCCAGCGGTCTAAAGATTGCAAACGCAAAGGACAATCCTTCAGGCCTTGCAATGTCCAGAAGAATGAATTCACAGATCGAAGGTCTTGGAGTTGCTAATGACACCTCTAATGATGCGATTTCAATTGTACAGGTGGCAGACGGAAGTCTGTCTGAGATCCATGAGGTTCTTCAGAGAATGAGCGAGCTGGCCATCAAGTCCAGTAACGGAACTCTTACTGACAGCGACAGAGAGGCAATTCAGGAAGAGGTTACTCTTTTAAAGCAGGAAATCGAAAGAATGGCAAAGACTACTCAGTTCAATGGCCAGAATATTCTGGATGGTTCTTTTGATCTTCGCGGATATGCAACTGTAGGAAACAGCCCTTCCACAGCAGTTACAGACCCTAATATCAGCGTGCTTACTTATTCAGATACTGTTGGAGCAGGAACCTACCAGATAACAGGAATCGACGTTAAGTACTTAAATCTTACAGGCTCAACAGGAGTAGACAAGAAGGGTATCTTCTTCGAAGAGGGAACCGAAGCAAATATCAAGATCCAGAAGATCTACGAAGATGGAACAACTGAGGACTACATGACAAATGGCATGCAGGCCACCATCAACGAAGACATATTATCACTAAAAGACAATACAGGAAAAGAGATAAAGATCCAGATAGACGAAGCCTTCAGTGGAACTCTGAACCTGGAGCTCACAGGAAAGGGTGCCATGACAATGCAGGTAGGCGCCAACGAGGGACAGACTCTTGATATCAGAATTCCTAAGATATCTCTTTCTACCCTTGGACTTTACAACCTGGATCTTGCCAATGAAATTGGTGCAAGAGAAGGTATTGAGAGCATCAAGAACGCCATCGTTCAGGTCAGCAGCATCAGGGCAAACCTTGGCGCTTATCAGAACAGGCTTGAGCACACAGTAAGTAACCTTGATATAACAGTTGAGAATATGACAGCAGCCTACTCAAGGATCATGGATGTAGATATGGCTGAGGAGATGACAACCTATTCAACACAGCAGGTCCTCTCACAGGCAGGAATCTCCATGATGGCTCAGGCCAATGAAAGACCTTCACAGGTACTTCAGCTTCTTCAGTAAGAAACTATTTACCAGGCTTTTACATATAGGAGTAGACTATGACCCTTGAAAAGAAACAGGAATTTACCCTTAAGATAACACAGGCAAATAAGACTCAGCTCATAACAATACTGTATGAGATGGTGATCGATTATCTCGAGGAGAGTATAGATGAATTTGCAGTGGGCCAGAGAGGCGATGCGGAAAAGAGCATTATGCACGCACAGCACTGCATCGATGAGCTTATCCATTCCCTTAATATGGAGTATGAGCTTGCCAGAAACCTTCACAAGATCTACATTTTCTCTAAGACAGAGCTGGCGGTTGCCTCAGCAACCGGAAACATCCACAGGGTATGGAAGGTTAAAAAGAACTTTGAAAAGCTTCATGAGGCTTATGTAGAACTTGAAAAGTATGATACTTCAGAGGTTCTTATGGGCAACACCCAGAAGGTTTATGCAGGCCTGACCTATGGAAAATACTCATTAAATGAGGATATTACTGCACTTTCCATGAACAGAGGTCTTATGGCGTAAGGTGACCTTAAGAAAATCTTAAGATATTAATATTTCAGAGAAAAAAGCTAGTAGTAGCGAATAGAAATTATCGATTTAACAAAGAGCGGAAAAACAAACTTTCCGCTCTTTTATTGTTTTATGGCAAAAAAGCACTGTGAAATTCAGGGAAAAATAATTATGAATTTTTGCTGGCAGGGAGATTTTTAAGGGGTTTACAAAGAAAATCAAACATGTTAGATTCTTTTTCGCGAGCTCGACAATTGCTATGAAAGGGGTAGATATTT
This sequence comes from uncultured Butyrivibrio sp., assembly GCA_947167765.1. Taxonomy (GTDB): domain Bacteria; phylum Bacillota; class Clostridia; order Lachnospirales; family Lachnospiraceae; genus Butyrivibrio. The sequence goes on from CAMVJI010000092.1 coordinate 4,383, forward strand.
ATTTTCGCAATCTTAATACTGTTTTTGACAGGTGCTGTTTTTACAGATCTGTTCAAGGACAAGATATTTAACGCCTGGGTCATTCCGGCACTTTCTACTGGCGTTATCTCATCGCTCATCCAGGGCTCTGACAGGTTACTTGAATCTCTGTCAGCAGTGGGAGTAGCATTTCTTATTCTTTTACCTGTCTATTTTCTAAAGGGCATTGCAGCCGGAGACGTGAAGCTTTTCATGTCAGCAGCGTCTTTTTTATCAGTCAGTGATACACTTTCCTGTATCCTGGTCTCATTCCTTGTGGCAGGAATCATTTCAGTTCTGATCATCATTCTCAAAAGAAACAAACAAAAGACGATACATTTCGCAATACCGGTTTTGGTAAGTGTCTTATTCGTCATGGGAGGTGTTTTATGATGGAGAGTATCCTTGCAATTTTTGATAAGAGCACTCTTTATTCCATGAGGCTTTCAGAGTATCTAAGGGAGCATTTAAAGCTGTCATTTAGCATTCAGACTTTCACAGAAAAAGAAGAGTTTATGGCTTTTTTGGAAAGTGAGGAAGTATCGCTTCTTGTAGCATCAAGTAGTGCAAGCCTTGGCCTTGAAGATATACTACGGGACAGATGCGGATCTGTGATGATCTTAGAGGAAGAGGACTTTAAAGGTCCTTCAGGATGGGATGATAATGACGGCTTTTTCCACATGAGCAAGTATCTTCCTGCGGGAAAGATCCTGGAGAAGATCCTTACAGTGTGCATGGAGAGTCCTGATGGCTTTTCTGATCTTGGCATAAGGCACATGGAAAACGACTGCAAGGTCATAGGTCTTTACACACCGCTTTCAGGAAGCGGGCAGACAACACTGGCAGTTCAGATGGCGGAGCAGCTTGCAAGGACCAATAAGACTATATTTATCAGTTTTGAGAGTTTTTCGGCTCTAACAAGGACCTTTGACGACGAGGCAAAGCAGGATATCACAGATATGATGTACTACGCTGACTGCGAGAGGGATAAGTTCTGCATCTATCTTGAGAAGATCAAGATAAGAAAATACGGAGTTGACTACATCGCGCCAGCTAAAACTGCCATGCAGATAAAGGAAATGGGATATGAGAAGGTAAGGGAGCTGATAGCTCTTTTATCAAGGGAAGCAGGATATGAATATGTGATCCTGGACCTTAAGGATTATCCAGAAGGCTTCTTTGATATCCTGTCCATGTGCGATGTGCTCTATACCATAGGCAGAAACAACTCAGCAGATCAGTATCGGATGGGCAAGTACAATAAGGTACTTTGCGAAAATGGCTACGAGGAAGTCCTTTCAAAGACTGTGAGGTGCTTTTTTCCTGATGACTGCGGCGGTGCTTCATACAAAAAGCATGTAGGAGAGCTCATAAAGAAGGGGCAGGAGGTGCTGCTTCTTGGAGCATAATCTGGATGATCTGAGAGTCAGGATCAAAGAAGAAGTGCTAAAAAGCCTTGATTTTTCCAGGGAGATAAGCGATGAGGAACTGTTTGAGCTGATAGATACTGAGCTTGGGAACTTTCTTAGGAACAAAGCCCTGCCAGTAAGCGCCAAAAAGTCACTTCGGATGAATGTCTACCACTCTATAAGAAAGCTTGATGTGCTGCAGAGTCTTGTGGATGACCCTTCTATTACGGAGATAATGGTCAATGGTACTGACAATATCTTTATCGAAAAGGAAGGAAAGATCTGTGAGTTAGAGCTCCATTTTGAGTCAAGGCAGCGCCTTGAAGATGTGGTGCAGCAGATTGTTGCTTCCTGCAACAGAGTAGTCAATGAATCATCCCCGATTGTGGATGCAAGGCTGGAAAACGGATCTCGTGTAAACGTTGTTCTGGCGCCAATAGCACTTAATGGCCCTATTGTCACTATTCGAAGGTTTCCGGATCAGCCTATTACCATGAAAAAGCTGATTGAACTGGGATCGATTTCTGAATATCTAAAAAGTTATCTCGAAGTGCTGGTAAAAGCGGGATATAACATCTTTATTTCTGGAGGAACAGGGTCTGGAAAGACCACCTTTCTAAATGCACTGTCTGATTTTATTCCAAAGGATCAGAGACTTATCACAATTGAAGATAACGCTGAGCTTCAGATAAAGGGCGTGCCAAATCTTGTAAGGATGGAGGCGCGAAATGCCAATGTCGAAGGCTGCAGACCCATAACTATAAGAGATCTCATAAAGTCTTCTCTTCGAATGCGTCCAGACTGGATGGTTGTTGGTGAAGTCAGAGGCGACGAATGCGTCGATATGTTGCAAGCCATGAACACCGGACATATGGCAATGAGTACAGGCCATGCTAACAGCGCAGCAGACATGCTCTCAAGAATTGAGACCATGGTGCTCATGGGGATGGAGATCCCACTTTCTGCTGTAAGAGGCCAGATTGCCTCTGGAATTGACATTGTAGTTCATCTTGGCAGGCTTCGCGACAGAAGCAGAAAAGTCCTTGAAATATGCGAGCTTGAAAAAGAACTCGATGAAAGAACCGGAAGGATCAGAGTGAACACACTTTTTAGATTTGAGGAGTGCGAGAGCACGGATGAAAACAAAATTGTTGGAAAATGGAGGGAAGTTGGTGAACTTAAAGCTACTGAAAAACTTCTGGCAGCAGGTCTTAGACTGCCGGCCAGGTAAAAGAGACATACCAATATTCCTGCAGGGCATTTTTATAGCTTTCATGTTTGGTGAACTGTTTTACGATTCGCTCCTTGCGACCCTTATCCTTTCACCGGTATCTCTTTTCTGGTTTGTACATCAAAAAAAGCTGCAAAACGAAAGAAACAGGCGCCTTGTGGGCATACAGTTCAGGGATGCAATAAGCTCAGTACTTACCTGTTTGAAAGCAGGATATTCTGCAGAGAATGCATTTATTGAGGCCTGCCACGACATGGAGATGCTATATGGGAAAAAGAGCCTTATCTATAGCGCGCTAATAAAACTAAAGAAGGGCCTTAAGAACAATGTTCCAATTGAAAAGCTAATTTACAAGATGGGAAAAGAGACAGGAAATGCGGACATCGCTGATTTCGCCGAAGTGTTTGCTGTGGCAAAGAAAAGCGGAGGTAACCTGACCCAGATTATAGGCCGCACAATATCTGTGATCTCTGAAAAGATGGATGTGGAAAAAGAGATTGATGTATTGATAAGCGCAAAGCGAATGGAGGCCAGGATAATGAATCTGGTGCCATTTTTCATAATCTTTTACATAAGTCTCACCAGTTCTGGTTTTTTTGATCCTCTATATCACAATCTGTTTGGAATCATCTTCATGACCGTATGTGCAGGTCTGTACATCACAGCGTATCTTATGTCAGAAAGGATAGTGAACATAAATGTCTAAGCTTTTCTTTTTGTATCTGATAATACCGGTACTTATGCTGGTTTTATTCTTTTTATCAAAGGATCTTACGCTTCCTGAAAGAGTCGAGGATACAGGCATCAGCAGGGCCTTCTTAAAGATTTCTCTTTATATTTATCAAAAACTTAAAGCAAGACCTTTTTCTTTTTCCAGAGAAAAGATACGGACCTATCTTATAACCATTGAACACAAAAAGGATCTTGAGGACCTTGAAACTGAGTACTTTATCAGAAAGATAAGCATTGTTCTTTTGATGGCTACGGCTGGGAGTTTTTTATCTCTAATGCTGTGTTTAAGCATAGGGACTAAGGGACAGATCACTGAAAAGGGAAGCCTTGAAAGAAGTGATTTTGGAGGAAAAGAGTACGCCGTTGATCTTGTGGCCAGCGATGATGTCGGAAATGAACTTGGTCAGTACCATTTGTCTGTGGAGAACAGAGTCTATACAGATGATGAGGCAAATAGCCTTTTTGAGCTTGCTTCAGAAGAGCTTGAAACGGTGGTCCTTAAAGGCAATGAGAGTTTCGACAGGGTCACAACAGATCTTGATCTTGTGGAGTCAATTGAAGGATTTCCCTTTGAGATCAGATGGAAACTTGATAACTATGAGGTCTTGCACTTTGATGGAAGGCTCATAGAAGAGAAAATTCCCGAAGAAGGACTAGTGGTGGAGCTTGTGGCCAATTACAGTTACAAAGATCTTCACTGGCAGCAGGTGTTTTATGCAAACATTCTGCCAAAGGTTTTAAATCCTGCAGAGCGGGCCTATGTGGAGATTGAAAAGATGCTACAAAGTGCGGATGAACAGTCGCAGGAGACGGGTGAGATAGTTTTACCAAAAACCTATGAAGACAGGCAGATCATATGGAATCAGAAAATCAAGGATAACAGCATATTGCTGCTTCTTCTTACGCTTATTGGAGGTGCTGCGTCTTATGTTTTAAAGGACAAGGAACTAAAAAAGACCATGGAAGAAAGGCAGCAGGAGTTATTGTCAGATTATCCGCAGTTTGTTTCAAAGCTTGTTTTGTACATGGGAGCAGGAATGACAGTCAGGAACGTATTTTCAAAGCTGGCAGCCTCCTATGTAAAAAAGCGGGAAAGCGGCGCACAAAAGCGATATCTCTATGAGGAGATACTCAGAGTAAACAGGGAACTTATGACGGGGGCATCGGAGAGCGAAACCTATGAAAGATTTGGTGCAAGGTGCATGGCCAAGCAGTATACCAGGCTTTCAACACTTCTATCTCAAAACATAAGGAAGGGAAACAGCGAGCTATTATCCCTTCTATCAGAAGAATCAAAAAAGGCCTTTGAAGAAAGAATGGAAAAGGTCAGAAAAACTGGCGAAGAAGCAGGAACAAAGCTTCTTATGCCTATGATAATCATGCTGGTAATAGTCATGATAATGATCATGATCCCGGCATACATGGCATTTTAAAAAATGGAGGAAAACAAAATGAATACAATTAAAAATCTTGGAAGAAAGATCGCAGAAGGAGCAAGAAAATTCTGGAAGGACGAGTCTGGTATGGGAACCATCGAGGTAATCCTTATTATCGTAG
>CAMVJI010000093.1 GCA_947167765.1 uncultured Butyrivibrio sp.
CTAAGACTAAGAAAAAATACAACAAGAGTGCAACTCAGAGAAGACTTATACCAACCTATATTTTTCTGGTAATAGCATCATTTTTCTCAGTATTTCCTCTCTACTGGATGTTTACTGCTGCGACAAACGTAACTGTTGACGTATCAAGAGGTAAATTGTGGTTTGGTACTCACATGGTAGAAAACTTTAACAACCTTGTGGCATCAACAAACCTTTGGAAGGCCTTTGGCAATTCATGCCTTTATTCAACTGCCCAGACTATCCTTTGTATTTTCGTTTGTTCACTAGCTGGATATGGCTTTGAGCTTTATCATGACAAGGGAAAAGACATTTTGTTTGCGATACTTCTTATGGCTATGATGATCCCTGGAGTTGCCACTATGATCCCTTTGTTTACCATGATGAGTAAGTTCCATTTTCTTAACACAGTATGGGGCTTTGCACTTCCCGGTATCGCAACTCCTTTTATGATCATGATGTTCAGACAAAACTCACGTAATTTCCCGCCTGATATCATGGAGGCTGCCAGAATTGATGGCCTTTCAGAATTTGCAATTTTCTTCCGCATGTATATGCCAGTCATGAAGTCTACTTATGCAGCAGCTGCAGTAATTGTCTTTATGAATTCCTGGAATGCTTATATGTGGCCAAGAGTCGTAATGACAGATAACAGAGCTCAGACAATGCCAATGCTTATTGCCAACCTGGCTGGAGGATATACAATTGACTATGGAATGCTGATGATGGGCGTATTATTCTGCTCACTTCCTACAATGTTTGTATTCTTCGTACTTCAGAAGCAGTTCGCAGAAGGAATAACAGGTTCTGTTAAATAAAAAAATGAGGAAAAAGTTATGGGAAAATTTGTTTATGACATCGTGGGGAATCCAAAGGTTTTTCAACAAAACAGGCTTCCTGCTCACTCTGACCATATAGTCTATAAGTCAGCGTCAGAGCTTATGGCAGGAAAGACAAGCCTTAGACTTCCTCTTGATGGAGTTTGGGAGTTTCACTATTCAAAAAACATAAAGGATGCTCCTTTGGATTTCTTTGAGGATTCCTATGATACTTCTTCATGGGACAGGATACATGTTCCTGCACACATTCAGATGGAGGGGTATGACAAGCCTCAATATGTAAATGTTCAGTATCCATGGGATGGAAGAGAGTGCCTTACTCCACCTGAAATTCCACAGATGTTTAATCCTGTTGGAGACTATGTAAAGCACTTTACACTTCCTGAGGGCTTTGACAAAAATAAAGTTCACATTTCTTTCCAGGGCGTTGAGAGCGGCTTTGCACTCTGGCTCAATGGAAAATATGTAGGCTATAGCGAAAACTCTTTTGACCCTGCTGAGTTTGATATTACAGATAAACTTAAAAGTGGGGATAACAGGCTTTGCGTAAGAGTATTTAAGTGGACCAGTGGAAGCTGGTGCGAGGATCAGGACTTCTTTAGATTCTCCGGAATATTCAGAAGCGTTTACCTCTTAGATATTCCTTCCACTCATATTTACGACCTTAAGACAATACCTGTTGTAGATGAGAGCTTAAAGAGCGCAAGCCTTAAGTTTGAGTTTACGACAATGGGCAGTGGATCAATAGATCTTAAGCTTAGCTTTAAGGGAGAAAAAGTCCTTGAGGGTAATATTCCTCTTTCAGATAGCGGAAATACCCACGGAAGCTGCGATGTATCTGAGCCTGTTTTGTGGAGTGCTGAAGAGCCCAATCTATATGAGCTTATTTTGACTGTCAAGGATGCAAGCGGAAAAGTAACTGAGATCATTAGACAGAACGTTGGCTTTAGACGTTTTGAACTAAAGGATGGTCTGATGCTCCTTAACGGAAAAAGAATAGTATTTAAGGGCGTCAACAGACATGAGTTTTCTAATAAAAATGGAAGAGTGCCAAGCAGGGATGAGCTTTTAACTGACATTCTCACCATGAAGAGAAACAATATAAACGCCATAAGGACAAGCCATTATCCCGATGATTCACCTCTTTATGAGCTGTGCGATATCTATGGTCTTTACCTTATCGCTGAAAACAATTTGGAGACCCACGGAACATGGGAGCCTTTTGAAAGAGGAGCCAAAGGTGAGGACTATGTTGTACCAAGGGACAACCTTGACTGGGAAGGACTTCTTTTAGACAGGGTTAATTCCTGCTATCAGAGGGATAAAAACCACCCATCGATCCTTATTTGGTCCTGTGGAAATGAGGCTCATGGCGGAGTAGTGCTCCATAAAATGGCATCTCTTTTCAAAGAGCTTGATAAGGAAAGACTTGTGCACTATGAAGGCCTTTTCCATGACAGGAGATTTCCTGATACATCCGATATGGAAAGTCAGATGTATCCCAAGGCGGCTGATATTAAGAAGTTCCTTGATGAAAATAAGGAAAAGCCTTTTATCTGTTGTGAGTACTCACATGCAATGGGTAATTCCTGCGGCGGAATGCATCTTTACACAGATCTTACTGATACAGAGCCAAGGTATCAGGGCGGCTTTATCTGGGATTATATCGATCAGTCAATTACTAAAAAGGACCGCTACGGAAAAGAGTTTGAGGCCTACGGCGGAGACTTTGACGAGAGACCAAATGATGGAAACTTTAGTGGAAATGGTATCTGCTATGGTGACAGAACTCCTTCTCCTAAGATGCAGGAGGTTAAGTTCAACTACCAGAACATTTCTGTAGAGTTTGATAAAAACGGCAAAAAGTTCAAAGTTATTAATAAAAATCTCTTTGTTAATACAGACAGCTTCGACTGCTATATGATCCTTAGCGTTAACGGCAAAGAGAAGATGAGAGAAAAGATGGAAATTTCCGTAGCGCCATTTTCCTCAAAGAGCTTTAATGTGCCAGCTTCCATTATGGACTTTGCTTCTTGCATTGACAGTGCAGAATCCATTAAGGATCAGTTTACAGAGTATGTTTTCACAGTTTCTTTTGTGCTTAAGAATGATACTTTATGGGCTGCAAAGGGCCATGAAGTAGCCTTTGGACAGACTGTATTTAAAACAAACTTTTATGAGCATACAAGTTCTCTTCCTCTTAAGTTTGTTCAGGGTAATAATAACCTTGGAATATATGGTCAGGACTTTTCCTGCATGTTCAGCTATCCAAGTGCAAGCCTCTTATCCTACGTTTATTGCGGCAGGGAGATGATGGTAAAGAACCCTCTACCAAACTTCTGGAGAGCCCCTGTTGATAATGATAACGGATACATGATGACAAGCAGGTATTCACAGTGGAAGATAGCAAGTCTTTATCCTACACTTAGAAGACCTGATGGACCATTTGTTATGCCTGATATTATCCCTGGAGCAAATTCCATCACCATAAAGTACACTTACTTTATGCCTACAACTCCAGAGAGTGAGTGCCATGTAAGCTATGAAGTATTCGGAGATGGTACAATAAGATGCGAGATGGATATGGATCTAAGCAAAGAGCTCTGTGATATGCCTGAGTTTGGAATGATCTTTAAACTGTCAGCAGACTTTGACCAGGTTACATGGTATGGCCTTGGACCAGAAGAAACCTATGCAGATAGAAAGAGAGGCGGAAAGCTTTCCCTTTATCAGAATGCCGTAAAAGATAATATGGCGAAGTACCTTGTTCCTCAGGAGTGCGGCAACAAGTGTGATGTGCGCTTTGCTAAGGTTACTGATAAGAGGGGCAGAGGAATGATGTTCTTTGGAAAGCCATTTAACTTCAGCGCTCTTCCTTACAGCCCTCATGAACTGGAAAATGCTATGCACCCATTTGAGCTTCCTGATGTTCATTACACATACGTAAAAACATCACTTATGCAGATGGGCGTTGCAGGAGATGATAGCTGGGGATCAAGACCTCATGAAGAATATAGGCTCCCAAAGGAAGGAAAACTAAAATATGATTTCTACTTCAGAGGAATCTGATAATAGAAGTTTCGTAGGATTTTGAAGTGTGTCCCGGATACCTTTTGGTATCCGGGACTTTTTTGCCCTGAAAAGCTCATGAAAGCTAGACATTTAAGTGGCTATGTGTGATAATCAAATAGTGTTTTAAAGGGCCCTGCAAGTGATGCAGGGCTTAGTTTTAAAGTAGAGGATGAATAACATGAATCTTGTAGAACTCTGTAAAAACGCAAAACAGGCTAAATATGAGGTGGGGAGCCTTTCTACTTCCCAGAAAAATGATGCTCTTTTATTCATAGCTGATGAACTTATCGCAAATAGTGACAGTATCATTAAGGCCAATGAAGTTGATGTCAAAAAGGGACAGGACAATGGAATGCATAAAGGTCTTATTGACAGGCTGCTTCTCAATGAAGGAAGAATCGAGGCAATAGCCGAAGGGCTTAGACAGGTGGCAGCTCTTCCTGATCCAATTGGAGAGGAGATCGAGCACTTTGAAAGACCAAATGGCCTTAAGCTTAAAAAGGTCAGAGTTCCTCTTGGAGTCATTGGGATCATATATGAATCAAGGCCTAATGTGACTGCAGATGCCTTCGCACTTACATTTAAGGCTGGAAATGCTGTTGTTCTAAAGGGCGGAAGTGATGCAATAAACAGCAATATTGCTATTACGAATGTGTGCAGGAATGCTCTTATAAAGAAAGGCATAACCCCTGACGCAATTCAGCTCATAGAGGATACCGACAGAAAAGTTACCTCTGAGTTTATGAAGATGAATGACTATGTTGATGTTCTGATCCCCAGAGGCGGAGCAGGACTTATAAGATCTGTTGTTGAAAATTCCACTATACCTGTTATCGAGACAGGCAGCGGAAACTGCCATATTTATGTGGACAAGGAAGCTGACATAAGTAAGGCAATTCCAATAATCATTAATGCTAAAACCCAGAGAATTGGGGTCTGCAATGCTGCAGAATCTCTTATTGTCCATGAGGATATAAGAGATGAGTTTTTGCCTCTCTTTTCAAAGGCAATGAAAGATCATAGTGTGGAAGTAAGAGCTGATGAAGAAAGCAGACCATATATAGAGGGCGCAGAAAGTGCCACAGTAGAAGACTTTGGAAAAGAGTATCTTGACTACATCATCTCTGTTAAGACAGTTAAGAATGTAGATGAAGCAATTGATCACATTAACAGATACAACACTGGACATTCTGAGTCCATAATCACAGAGAATAAGGCCACTGCACAGAGATTCCTTGATCGCGTTGATGCAGCATGTGTTTACGTCAATGCGTCCACCAGATTTACTGATGGATTTGAATTTGGCTTTGGCGCTGAGATAGGTATCAGTACGCAGAAACTCCATGCCAGAGGACCAATGGGACTTAGGGAGCTTACATCCTACAAATACCAGATTTATGGGGAAGGGCAGATCAGAGGATAACATGGACAATTTACAGTATCTAGAGGAAAGAAAGCACATAATCGATGTTGCCAGAGAACTTAATGAAATAGGCCTTCTTGTAAGAACCTGGGGGAATATAAGCTGCAGAACAGATTCAGATCATTTTCTCATAACACCAAGTGGCATAAGGTATGAAGATCTTACTCCGGAAATGATTGTTTTAGTTGATCTTAAGGACATGTCCTATGAAGGAGAATATAAGCCTTCCAGTGAGAAGCTGGTTCACGCAGCTGCTTACAATGCAAGGAAGCACTGTGATTTCATTATCCACACACATCAGGTGTTTGCATCCTGCGCTGGAACCCTTGGTATAAAGAAAGTCTTTTCGTACTTTGAGGATGAGGATGTTACTATTCCTGTTGCTTCATATGCACTTCCAGGAACGCAACAACTGGCGGATAACGTCAAAAGAACGCTTTATAAGTTTAAATCTTCCAATGGAATAATAATGTCCAATCACGGAACGCTGTGCCTTGGCGAAACCTCCAATGAAGCATTGTTTGAAGCGGAGATGATGGAAACAGCCTGCAGAAACTTTCTTGAGGATGTATGCAAGATGGATATGCCCCACGGCGTTGAGGAGATGTTTTCGTCCCATCTTGAAAATGGTGACATCATCTATGATGTTCATGATACTCCTGAGAGAGTTAAGACAATACACAAGCAGGTATATTCGAAGCGTTCAGACGTTAAATATATAATTCACAATAAGTCAGAGGCTGTAATGATGGTTTCCAGAAGAGCCAATCATATGAAGCCGCTACTTGATGATTTTGCACAGCTTATTGGAGTGTCTGTTAAGATACCTTCAAATGAAGGGGAGATATATCACAACATCAAGAAAAAGGTTAATGTCCTGTTTGTGCCAAATGACGGTGCGTACTGCTTTGGCCCCACTAAAGATGATGCAGAGGCGGTAGCTATGGTCCTTGATAAGGGATGTATTGCATATATCGCTGCCATGAGAAATGGCGAGGGACATTATCTTTCACTTTTTGATTGCATCAAAATGAACCGCAATTATAGAAAGAATTATTCAAAACTTGCTGACACTGTAGCACATGAGGAGAAAGATGATTAAAAGACCAGGAAATATCAAAAGCGGAGATACAATCGGAATAACAGCGCCGTCTTTTGGTGCATCTATCGAGCCTTATAGTCTTCTTATCGATATAGCTGAAGACAATCTTAGAAACAGAGGGTACAGGATTGTTGAAGGAAGGACGGCAAGACTGGGAGATGGCATAGGGATCAGCACTGACCCAAAGGTCTGCGGCGCTGAACTTATGGACTTTTACAAAAGAGATGATATTGATGCCATTATTTCCGCAGGTGGCGGTGAACTCATGAATGAGACCATAACCTATGTGGATTTTTATGAGCTGAAAAACTATAAGCCAAAGTGGTATGTTGGATATTCCGACAATACTAATTTTATTTTCCCTCTTGTAACAATTACAGGCGTTCAGGGAATCTACGGCCCTTGTATAAATGGATATGCCAAGGTGTGGGAAGATACAGAAAAAGATACCTTCGCAATCTTAGAGGGCACTAAGAGCTCTTTTGACGGATACGATAAGTTTGTGGAACCGCAGACGCAGGAGACACTAATAGAAGAGTATACAGATGAGTATCTTAGAGCACCTTACAATCTTAATGCAAAAAGGCAGCTTATATCATATGTGCATGATGGCAATGCACTGGTCAAAGCCTGCGATCAGAAGATCGAAATGCAGGGTATCTTACTTGGTGGGTGTCTTGATGTATTGGCAAATCTGGTAGGTACAAGATTTGATCGTATGAAAGAGTTTGTTAAGGATAACCCTAAGGTAATTTGGGCTTTAGAAGCCTGTGACTTAAGTCCAATGTCTACAAGACGAGCAATCTGGAATCTTAAAGAAGCAGGGTGGTTTGATACTGCAGCTGGCTTTATCATTGGAAGACCACGTGCATCCTGGAAACAGAATATGCTGGGAGCAGATCAGTATAATGCAGTTACTGATGTTATTGCAGATATGAAAGTCCCTGTGGTTATGGATGCTGAGATCGGTCATATAGATCCTATGCTTCCTGTTGTAATGGGAGCAGATGCGAACGTTACAGTGGTATCTAATACTCTTAATATTACATATCTGTAATCTTTTGCTATAACAATTTTCATTCTTTTGTTTTAATTTGCGTGCAATTACGATAACAATTGAGTATAATATAATTACTTTCAATATATGTGAATGGAGGATTCTACATATGAAGAAAACATTAAAGATTTTATCCGGATTTGTTATTGCAGTTATGCTCTTTACTTCATTATTTACTACTAAATCTTATGCTTACAGTACTATTCCTGACTGTTTCGATTTTGAGGATAGCATGCTTTCTATTCCGGCTGGTGGAACTCACAAGATGTGGCTTGCGGCAGAATATAATTATAAGTATTTTGTTGAAGGCGCAACAAGTGATGCAACGTACCTTGAGTGTAACTATAAAAGAGATTCAGGCTATGTAACATTCCACATCGGTCCTGATGAGCAGGGCGGAAATGTATTTTTCCATTTTTATGTAGATGATGAAAGAAGACCCGATCAGGATCTTCATGATTGCGTAGAGATTTATGTTCAGAACAGACAGCCTGTCAATAACAGCCTTCAAGTTCCAATTAAGGGAGGAAAAACAGGAACACTTGTTAAACAGCCAAATAAGACTTCAATGCTCTATAATGACAAGGGCGTAGCAATGGCTTCATTCTCACTTACAATGGGACAGGGCCGTCAGACAGAGTATGCACAGTCTGCTGTAGTTAATAACGGATCTAATTATATTTCTGTTATAACAGGATTTGATTATTCGACTCCGGTTATTTCTCCTTCTGACAAGGAAGTTATGCTGGCTAATGGTATAGCTGGTGTAGTAGTAAATGGAAAATATATCAATTGGCCATAAAAAGGAAAAATAAAAAATGCAGGCACCGATCAGGTGACTGCATTTTTTTATTATCAGTTAGATGATTTAACTTTCATCCATGCATCGTTATATAGTTTGTCGCCGCTGTCTCCAAGATACTTGAAGGCTTCAAGTTTCATTGTTGAAAGATCAGGGAAGGCTACCTTGGAGCCCTTTATATCTTCATCCTCGATGTTGTTCTGGGCCTCGATGTTTGGAGTAGAGTAGGTGATGTACTCAAAATTCTTAAGAGCAATATCACCTCTGCACATGAAATCGATCCATTTTTCGGCGTTTGATACATTTTTGGATCCCTTGGTTATAACCCATGAATCAATCCATATATTGGAGCCTTCATCTGGAACAACATATTCAAGGTCTCTGTTTTCTCTTACTGTATATATTGCTTCTCCGGAATAGATAACTCCCAGAGCTGCCTCTCCGCCGATCATCTTGTCTCTGACCTGATCAATAACATAGGCCTGAACAAGAGGCTTTTGAGCTATAAGATCTTCTGTGGCTTTTTCAATTTCAGCAGGATCTGTGGTGTTGAGAGAATAGCCATTCTTGATAAGTGCTACCATGAAAGCATCTCTTACTGAATCCTGCATAAGGATCTGGCCACTGTATTTTGGATCCCAGAGGATATCCCAGCTGTTTACAGGATCAGTGACCATGGTCTTATTATAGAGGATACCAACTGTTCCCCAGCAATATGGAACTGAATATCTGTTACCTGGAT
>CAMVJI010000094.1 GCA_947167765.1 uncultured Butyrivibrio sp.
GCTTCTTAACAGGAACGTTCTCACCAACAAGTGCTGACTCAGCTCTTGTAGCATAGATCCTTCCGTGCTTGGCTGCCTCTGCCTCTTCCTCAGTAGGTTCAGGGATGTTGCAAACTTCACGGTAGATCTTCATGAACTCTTTACCAGTGATGGTCTCTTTCTCAATGAGAAACTGAGCGATCTTGTCCATGGCATCAAGGTGCTCGCTGATGATCTTCTTAGCTTTGTCATAGCAGTCTGCAAGGAGCTTCTGAACTTCTGCATCTACAAGGCTTGCTGTCTGGTCGCTGCAGTTGAGGACTCTGTTGCCATCAAGGTATCTGTTCTGGATTGACTCAAGCTGCATGAGACCGAACTTCTCGCTCATACCAAACATGGTGATCATGCTGCGGGCCATCGAGGTTGCCTTTTCGATATCGTTCTCGGCGCCGGTTGTAACAGTGTTAAAGATAACTTCCTCTGCTGCACGTCCGCCGAGAGCAACGATGATGTCATCGATGATCTCGTCCTTGGTCTGAAGATATTTTTCATCCTCAGGTACCTGCATAACATATCCCAAAGCTCCCATGGTTCTTGGAACTATGGTAATCTTCTGAACTGGCTCTGTGTTCTTTTGTACTGCGCTTATAAGTGCGTGTCCAACCTCGTGGTAGGAAACGATCTTTCTCTCTTCCTTGCTGAGGATCCTGTCCTTCTTTTCTTTTCCAACAAGGACCTGCTCTACGGCTTCCATAAGATCATGCTGGCAAACATACTCTCTGCCTGCCTTTACGGCGTTGATGGCTGCTTCGTTGATCATGTTTGCAAGGTCGGAACCTACAGCTCCGCTGGTTGCAAGGGCGATTCCCTTAAGATCAACAGTTTCATCCATCTTAACGTCCTTGGAGTGAACCTTTAAGATCTCTTCTCTTCCCTTAAGATCAGGTTTATCAACGATGATACGTCTGTCGAAACGACCGGGACGAAGAAGAGCCTTATCAAGGATCTCAGGTCTGTTGGTAGCGCCAAGGATAAGTACACCCTTGGAGGAATCAAATCCGTCCATTTCGGAAAGGAGCTGGTTAAGTGTCTGCTCTCTCTCCTCATTGCCACCGCCATACTTGCTGTCACGGCTACGACCTATGGCATCGATCTCATCTATGAAAATGATACATGGTGCGTTTTTACTGGCTTCGCTAAAGAGGTCTCTTACGCGGCTTGCACCTACGCCGACGTAGAGCTCGATAAAGTCTGAACCTGCAAGTGAGTAGAAAGGAACATGTGCTTCTCCGGCAACGGCCTTTGCAAGAAGTGTCTTACCTGTTCCGGGAGGTCCTACAAGGAGAGCGCCCTTAGGGAGCTTAGCTCCGATCTTGGCGTACTTGCTTGGGTTGTGAAGGAAATCTACAACCTCAACCAGTGACTCTTTTGCCTCGTCCTCACCAGCTACATCTTTGAATGTAACACCGGTTTCTTTCTGAACATAGACCTTGGCGTTTGACTTGCCTACGCTAAGAGGTCCGCCGCCGCGGCCCATTCTCTTAAAGATCACAGAAAGAAGAAGCCACATGAGAAGGATAGGAGCTATGTAATAAAGAAGGAATGTGAGGATCGCACCTGATGAATCAGGAACTTCGCTTGAAACCTCTACTCCGGCATCCAACATTCTCTGAGTTAAAACGCTGTCTTCTTCTGCCTTACCTGTAAAATAAGTTATTGTCGTATATCCTGTAAGTGAATAGCCAAAGCCGAGCTTGTCTTCGTCCTTGGTTTCCTTAGGATAGATGTTTACTCTGTCATCTTCAATGATGATGTGATCTACCTTTCCATCATCTACCATCTGGATGAATTCAGTGTAAGTTACTTCTGAGTTGGTGTTTTCTGAAAAGGCCTTCATGAAGTAGGTCATGCAGACCATTGTTACCACGGCTGCCACCAATAAAAGGATTATATTCTGCTTCCTTGGAGAGCCGTTCTGATCCCCTCCACCAAGGGGATTGTTGTTTCTCTGATTCTGATTATTATCCATATATTTTTCCTTTATATATAATGCTATCTTATGCTATAATAGCACGAGATTGCTACACCACGATATACGAATTATATCGCATACAATTTATATTATCAATCATTCTATTTACATTTTCCCGGGAGGACATTATCAAAATGGCAGTAAAGTACATCTTTGTTACAGGAGGCGTTGTATCAGGTCTTGGAAAAGGCATCACGGCTGCATCCCTTGGCAGGCTCTTAAAGGCCCGTGGTTATAAGGTTACGATGCAGAAGTTCGATCCTTATATCAATATCGATCCAGGTACAATGAACCCAGTTCAGCACGGAGAGGTTTTCGTAACAGAAGATGGTACTGAGACAGATCTTGACCTTGGTCACTATGAGAGATTCATCGATGAGAATCTTGATAAGAACTCCAATGTCACCACCGGTAAGATATACTGGTCTGTACTTCAGAAGGAGCGCCGCGGAGACTATGGCGGACGCACAGTACAGGTCATCCCTCACATCACCAACGAGATAAAGAGCAAGTTCTACAGGAACTTTACTGACGATGACACAAGGATTGCCATCATCGAGGTGGGTGGAACAGTGGGTGATATCGAGTCACAGCCATTCCTTGAGGCAATCAGACAGTTCCAGCACGAAGTCGGACATGAGAACGCAATGCTGATCCTTGTTTCTCTTATTCCTTACCTTCGCTGCTCACAGGAGATCAAGACCAAGCCCACACAGTCAGCTGTTAAGACCATGCAGGGAATGGGACTTCAGCCAGACGTTATCGTATGCAGATCTGAGCTTGAGCTTGATCAGGAGACAAAAGAGAAGATAGCTCTTTTCTGTAATGTTCCAAGCAGCCACGTTCTTAACAACCTTGACCTTGAGTACCTCTATGAGGCTCCTCTTGCAATGGAAAAAGAGCATCTGGCACAGGTAGCATGTGAGTGTCTTGAGCTTGACTGCCCAGAGCCTGACCTTACAGACTGGAAGGCAATGGTTGATACCCTCTATTCACTGAAGCATGAAGTAAGAGTTGCTCTTGTAGGTAAGTACACACAGCTCCACGACGCTTACATCAGCGTTGTAGAAGCTTTAAAGCACGGCGGTATCTCCAATCAGACTGCTGTAGATATTAAGTGGGTTGACTCAGAAGAAGTAACTGAAGACAACGTAGCAGAGATCCTTTCAGATGTTGACGGACTTATCGTTCCAGGAGGATTTGGCGATCGTGGTATCGAGGGCATGATCACAGCAATTAAGTATGCCCGTGAGAATGATCTTCCATATCTTGGACTTTGCCTTGGAATGCAGCTTGCAATCGTTGAGTTTGCAAGGGACGTTGTTGGATATGCAGATGCTCACTCAATCGAGTTTGATCCAAATACTCAGCATCCTATGATAGCTCTTTTACCTGACCAGAACGGCGTCGAGGACATCGGAGGAACACTTCGTCTTGGCTCATATCCTTGCGTACTTGACAAGGATTCCAAGGCCTATGAGCTCTTTGGTTCAGAGAATATCACAGAGCGTCACCGCCATAGATACGAGGTCAACAACGACTACCGTAACGTTCTTGTGCAGCACGGCATGAAGCTCTGCGGAATGTCACCAGATGGAAGGATCGTGGAGATGATCGAGCTTCCTTCAAACCACTTCCACATGGCTACCCAGGCTCACCCAGAGCTTAAGAGCCGTCCAAACAGACCACATCCTTTATTCTCAGGATTTATCAAGGCATCTCTTGAGCACGAGAATAACAGATAAAAATATTCATTAAACCGATAAATTTTATAGAAATTTTATAAAGGCGCGGAGTGCGAAACTCCGCGTCTTTTTTGACTCTTAAGGACTTGTCACTTGTAGCAGTGACAAAGTTAAAGATGTATGAATTGCAATTACAAACCCGTACAAATAGAATTAGATTAAATCAACCGGATGCATTCGACACTAAAGGAAGGGAAAACTTATGAAAGAAAAAATACAAAGTTTTGGTAGGTTTCTAAGCGGAATGGTAATGCCAAACATTGGCGCATTCATCGCATGGGGACTTCTGACAGCTCTTTTCATTGAGACTGGCTGGCTTCCAAACGCACAGCTTAGTTCTATCGTAGGCCCAATGCTCACATATGTACTTCCAGTACTCATCGCTTACCAGGGTGGTAAAATGGTAGGAGGACAAAGAGGAGCAGTTATGGGCGCCATCATGACAATCGGTGTCATCTGCGGAACAGAGTACACAATGTTCATGGGTGCAATGATCGCAGGACCTCTTGCTGGATGGGTTATAGGGAAATTCGACAAGGCTGTTGAGGGCAAGATCCCTACAGGCTTCGAGATGCTTGTAAACAACTTCTCAGTTGGTATCCTTGGACTACTTCTTGCAATCCTTGGCTACTATGTAATCGGCCCATTCATGGGCGGCGTACTTGCTCTGCTTAACGGCGGTGTTGCAGTGCTTGTTAACAACAACATACTTCCACTTGTTTCAGTATTCGTTGAGCCAGCTAAGGTTCTTTTCCTTAACAACGCTATCAACCACGGCATCTTCACTCCTCTTGGAGCAGAGCAGGTTGCTACGGCTGGCAAGTCAATCTTCTACATGATTGAGACAAACCCTGGCGCAGGTACTGGTGTGCTGGTAGCATACTGGCTCTTTGCTAAGGATAAGGTTACAAAGGATTCAGCACCTGGAGCACTTATCGTACATCTCCTTGGTGGTATCCACGAGATCTACTTCCCATATGTACTTATGAATCCACTTCTTTTACTTGCAACAATCGGTGGATCAGTGGCAGCTATGATCTTCAACACAGCATTTAAGCTTGGTCTTGCGGGACCTCCATCACCTGGATCAATCATCGCTTATGTTGGAATGGCTCCTAAGGGATCAACATTCATGGTGCTTCTTTCTGTAGTAGTTGCAGCAGCTGTATCTTTCGTTATCGCTTCTCCTATCATCAAGCTCTCTAACTCAAAGCAGAGCCTTGAGGATTCAACAACACAGATGAAAGAGATGAAGGCTCAGAGCAAGGGCGTTGCAGCAAGCGAAGTTAAGACTGCAGCAGACAGCCTTGTAAAGGTAAACGGCGCAGAGATCAAGCACATCGTATTCGCTTGTGACGCTGGAATGGGCTCATCAGCAATGGGTGCAACAGTACTTAAAAAGAAACTTGCAGATGTAGGCAGAGAAGATATCGATGTTAAGCATGCCTCAGTATCTGAGATCCCTGCAGAGGCACAGATCGTTGTTACTCATCAGGATCTTGCAGGCAGAGCAAAAAACAGTGCTCCTAACGCAAGGATCATCACAATCAGCAACTTCATGTCAGCACCTGAGTACGATCAGCTGGCAGAGGAACTGAAAGCTTAAATATTTAAATGGAGACGCAATGGAACTTACACCACGTACTAGACAAATAATCCTTTATTTGCTAAACGCAGAGCAGCCGGCGACAGACAGTGAAGTCGCTGATGCTCTGGGTGTGAGTAAGCGTACCATTTTAAGAGAAGCGGACTACATCTCAGGTATCCTTAAGGGGTACGATCTTACGCTTGTCAGAAAAAAGGGTGAGGGCAGTCAGATAGAAGGAAGCGCCGAAAACAAGGAAAGGCTCCTTGAGGCTGTGAAATCTCATTCGGACCAGATCGTCTCTGACAAGGAAAAGAGAAGAGAGCTCCTTAAACTTGAGCTCCTTCGCAACAGAGAACCACAAAAGCTCTTTTACTACAGCGACATGTTCGGTGTAAGTGAAGCCACAATCAGCAATGACCTTGAAGCCATAAGTGAGTGGGCAAAAGAGTGCCACCTTAGTATCATAAGGAAACCTGGCTACGGCATTGCGCTTTCTGGCAGCGAAAAGAGCTACAGAACTGCCATGCAGAGATTTGTCACCGAGAACATGAAGAATGAAAAGCGTGGTAACGCCGGTGACAACATATATCTTCTTATGAATGAGGAGATACTCTCTGACGTTGAGAAAGTTCTTGAAAGGCTTGAGGAACCATATCTTCACCTTCTTACCAACGACGCATATGTGGGGCTTCTTGTCCACCTTGCAGTTGCAGTCGAGAGGATAAAGGAAGGGGCTCTTGTTTCAATGGAGACCTACGACGCAAGGTTCGACAACGGCTATGACATAGCCAAGAACATTGCAGGGGCCCTTGAAGAAGAATTTGGGATTGAGATCCCTGAGTCTGAAGTAAACAACATTCTGCTCCATATTAAAGGAGCAAAACTAAACTATACCAGTGACGCCATCGGGGATAGTGGAATTCTCACCGAAGAACTGATGGGGATCGTCAATGGAATGATAGATGTGATGGACCCTGACTTTGCAAGGGAGCTCAGGTACGAAGAGGACTTTATCAGAGGCCTCATGGTCCACCTTGAGCCGGCGCTCTATCGCATGAAAAATGAAATGACCATAAGCAACCCTCTGCTTGCTGAAATAAAAAGCGAGTACCCTGACATTTATGCAGACTGTCAGAGGGCAGCAGAGGTAATAACAGAAAAGACAGGCCTTGTTCCTGGAGATGCTGAGGTGGGCTATCTTGCCATGCACTTTGGCGCAGCCAGGGAAAAGATCGACTCCAGAAAGAAAAAGAAGCGCACAGTCAACATAGGAGTTGTTTGTGCCAGCGGTTTTGGGGTGGCGCAGCTAATGATGGCAAAGCTTAAGAGCCATTTTGCTGATTGGGACATCGTGCTTAAGGCGTATGGAATAGATGAGATAAGTCAGCACACAGTTTCAAGGACGGACTTTTTTATTTCAAGCATAGCAGTAGATGACCTGGGAGTTGATTATTGCCTCGTCAATCCTCTTATAACACAGAGGGACATTTTACAGATCAGTGTAAAGATTGATGAATATGCATCAATGCCTGCAAGGCAGGAAAACAATGATTTCACAAGACAGCTTGATGAGATCAACAACATTATAACCAGGATAAAGGGTATTATCAGGAGGTATCATCATCTGGTGGTTTCAGAAGATATGACCCTTGAATCGCTAATAAGGCTTCTTGCCGCAGACATTACGGATACATCCAAGGCAGCAGCAGTACTGACAGCTGACATTCTGGCAAGGGAGCAGGTCATGAGCCAGCTCTTCCCAGAGATAGGGATAGCTCTTTTCCACTGCAGGAGCAAGGCGGTAAAAGAGTGTCAGATAGTAACAGCAGGTCTGGATGAAAAGGGCATCTTTAAAGATGAGAAGTTATCTGGAATAAGGGCAGCTCTTTGCATGACAATGCCAGTGGATGACAACAGGCAGCAAAATGCTGAAATGCTGGGAAGGGTGTCAAGCGCTATCATAGAGGACACCAGGTTCCTTGAGTCCATAAAAAGCGGAAATGAGGAAAAGATCCAGGATAAGCTCCAGGAAATATTAAAGTCATATTTCACCGAGCAGCTGGGTAGCCTTTGAATTTGGAGGGATTATGATACTAGAAACCAAAAATATCTTTTTAAACCAAAAGCCAATGGAGAAAGAGGATGTCATCAGAAAGATAGGTGAGATCTTTTCATCCCAGGGGTACACAAACGAGTATTATACTCAGGCAATGCTGGATAAAGAGAAGGTATTTAACACATATATTGGGAATGAACTGGCAATACCTCACGGAATTGAGGATGCCAAGAGACATATAAAAAAGACTGGCCTTGTGCTTATGACAATACCAGAGGGCCAGGACTGGGGTGCATCAGAAAAGGTCAAAGTGATAATCGGAATAGCAGCAGTTGGCGATGAGCACTTAAACGTGCTTCAGAAGATAGCTATGTGCTTTTCAGATAAAGCTGGCGTTGAGAAGCTGCTGACACTAAACGAACAAGAGATCAGCGACCTGTTTGAAGGAGAAGAATAATATGAAGACCAGAGCAGTAAGAATGTATGGAGAAATGGACCTTAGACTTGAGGAGTTTGAGCTTCCTAAGATCAAGGACGATGAAATATTAGTTAAGGTAATTAGCGACAGTATCTGCATGTCTACTTACAAGCTTGCCAAGCAGGGCAAGAAACACAAAAGAGCACCTCAGGATATCGATGTAAATCCTATCATCACAGGACACGAGTGCTCAGGTGTTATCGTAGAGGTAGGCGATAAGTGGAAGGATAAGTATAAGGTAGGAGATAAGTGGGCGCTTCAGCCAGCCCTTAACTATCAGGGTAAGCTTGATTCTCCCGGATACTCATATCGCTTCTGCGGCGGAGATGCAACCTACTGCATCATGCCTCACGAGGTAATGGAGCTGGATGCACTTCTTCCTTATAATGGGGAGAGCTTCTACCAGGCATCTCTTGGTGAGCCAATGAGCTGCACAATTGGTGGATATCACGCAAACTATCACACTAATAAACAGAATTACAACCATGCCATGGGAACCAAAGAGGGTGGAAACATCCTTATCATGGGCGGATGTGGACCTATGGGCCTTGGCGCTGTAAGCTACGGCCTTAGATTTGAAAATAAACCAAAGAGGATTGTAGTAACTGATCTTGATGACAAGAAACTTGAAAGAGCAACAAAGGTCATTAACCCTGAGTTTGCAAAAGAAAAGGGCGTAGAGCTCATCTACTTTAACTCATCTGCAAGTGACGCAGAAGAAAAGCTCATGGAGATCACAGAGGGACACGGCTACGATGACGTATTTGTATATGTTCCTGTAAGAAGTGTTGCAGAGATGGGAGACAGACTCCTTGCCTTTGATGGCTGTATGAACTTCTTTGCTGGTCCAACAGACAATCAGTTCAAATCTGAGATCAATCTTTATAACGCGCATTACACCAGCACACATATTCTTGGAACCACAGGTGGAAACAACGACGACCTTCTTGAGGCTCTTACTCTTGCTGCAAAGGGCGAGATCAATCCTTCAGTTATGGTCACACATGTAGGAGGTCTTGACAGCGTAGCAGAGACTACCTGCAACCTTCCAAATATCCCTGGCGGAAAGAAGCTGTGCTATACACAGATAGATATGCCTCTTACAG
>CAMVJI010000095.1 GCA_947167765.1 uncultured Butyrivibrio sp.
CTCAGGAGATCATGGATTATGTATCTGACGGTGCAGGCACAGAGATCGGAAGTGCAATGTTCCCTTCATTTACCAAGTATTTCCTTCCTGAGCTCAACGACACATACAACACTGACTTTGATAAGGCAAAAGAGCTTCTTGCAGAGGCTGGTTACCCAGATGGATTTGAGTTTACAATAACAGTTCCATCTAACTACACACAGCATGTTGATACTGCACAAGTGCTTTCAGAGCAGCTTAAAAACATCGGCGTTAAGGCTAACATCCAGGAGATCGAGTGGAATTCATGGATCTCAGATGTTTACTCAGACAGAAAGTATCAGTCAACTGTAGTAGGTGTAGATGCATCAACTCTTGCAGCTTCTTCACTTCTTGCAAGATACGTATCAGATGCAGGCAGGAACTTTACAAACTTCAACAGTGCAGCATACGATGAGGCCTATGCAAATGCACAGAATACCTCAGATGACAACGCTAAGACTGAGTACTACAAAGAGTGTGAGAGGATCCTCTCAGAGGAAGCAGCAAGCGTATACATCCAGGATCTTCCTGAGTTTGTTGCTCTTAACAAGAAATATACAGGATATGTATTCTATCCTCTTTATGTTCAGGATATCAGCAAGATAAAGCTTGCTACTGAATAATAGAGCAGGAAAAACCTAAGGCGAGGTACACATATATGAAATATATCATTAAAAAGTTTGGCATGATGGTAGCCACATTATTGGTAGTTTCTCTATGTGTGTTCCTCGCCTTTAATATTATTCCGGGGGATCCGGCCCTTAAAATGCTGGGAACGGAGGCTTCCCCTGAACTTGTAGAACAGGTGAGAGCAGAAATGGGACTTAATGACCCTGTTCTTGTTCGATATGCAAGATGGTTTCTAAATTTTATCAGAGGGGATTTTGGTACTTCCTACAATTATAAGGTTCCTGTGGGCAGCATGATCTTAAGTAAGATACCAATAACGCTTACAATGGGTATCATGGCCTTTTTAATGACTGTCATAGTCTCAATCCCTATGGGAATCGTAACGGCCAAACACGAGAATGGACTTCTTGACAGGAGCATAACAGTGATAAATCAGGTAATTATGGCTATTCCGCCTTTCTTTTCCGGGATCCTTATTACATTTATCTTTGGAATGATCCTAAGGCTCTTTACTCCAGGAGGATTCGTAAACTACACGGTAAGCTTTGGCAAGTTTGTCAGATATCTGATCTTCCCGGCGGTGGCTATAGCTCTTCCAAAGGTTGCCATGACAGTTAAGATGCTAAGAGGAAGCCTTATTGACGAGTCCCAGAGGGACTATGCAAGAACAGCTTATTCAAGGGGAAACAACACAAATGGGGTGCTGTACAGGCATATTCTTAAAAACGCCATTATTCCAGTTATCACATTTCTTGGAATGGCCCTTGCGGACATGATCGCAGGAAGTATTGTTATTGAACAGGTATTTAGTATCCCGGGCATAAGCAGGATACTTCTTACCAGCATCAGCAACAGGGATTATCCGGTGGTAGAGGCTATCATCATGGGAATTGCAACGATAGTCATCGTGGTTAACTTTCTTGTTGATGTTATTTACAGAATTGTAGATCCAAGGATAGGACTTGAGGATGAGTAAGGTAAGAAAAGATTTAAAAAGAAATATAAAAAGTAATCCATACCTTCTCGCAGGGCTGATAATCACAGGCCTGATACTTATCATGACTATTGTTGGGATCTTTTGGACTCCCTATGAGCCCACGGCCATGAATGCTTCTGAGAAGCTTAAGGGAGTGTCCTTGAGGCATCTTATGGGAACAGACAACATGGGAAGGGATATTTTCAGCCGTGTTATGTATGGTAGCAGGATCACGCTCCTTATTGCTATTGGTACTGTTGCTATAGGAGCGGGAGTTGGAACAATAATTGGCGCTTTAACAGGGTATTTTGGCGGAATGCTTGATGAAGTTATGATGCGTATCATTGACGCACTTTTTGCCTTCCCAAGTATTCTCCTTGCCCTTGTTATAGTCAGCGTCTTTGGAACTGGCTGGATACAGCTTCTTGTTTCCCTTGGAATAGCCTTTGTGCCCAGCTTTGCCAGAATTGTAAGAGGCGAAGTTTTAAGGTGCAAGAACATGGACTATGTGGAAAATGCCAGACTTCAGGGAGTATCAGATTTTCGTATGATATTCGTCCACATTGTTCCTAATATTAAGGGAGTTATGGCATCTTCAATAATGATCGGCTTTAATAATGCGGTTTTGGCAGAGGCAGGACTTAGTTACCTTGGTGTGGGCTCTCAGCCTCCCTATGCAAGCCTTGGAAAGATGCTTTCTGACGCCCAGCAGTACATGTTCACCATGCCAAGCTATGTTCTTTTCCCAGGTGCAGTAATAGTTCTTATGGTACTTGGATTTGCATTTTTAGGAGAGGGGATCAGCAGATGGAAATAATACTTGATGTAACTGACCTTCATATTGAATTCCATGACTCTGATACTCCTTTTGTGGCTGTTGAGGACTTTGACCTTATGCTGGGAAAGGGCGAGATCGTTGGAATTGTTGGAGAATCAGGCTCTGGAAAGAGCATGAGCGCCCTGGCTATCGCAGGACTTCTTAACAGAAAGAGCCTTAAAAAGAGCGGAAGGATCATGTTCGATGGAAATGATCTTTTAACCTGCGACAGAAAGACACTTCGTTCCTATCAGGGAGATGAGATATCCATTATTTTCCAGGAGCCCATGACAAGCCTTAATCCGGTAAAGAGGATAGGATGGCAGGTGGAGGAACCACTTTTTATCCATCATCCTGAGGTGTCAAAGGAAAATAGAAAGTTCATGGCCATAGAGATGCTAAGGTCTGTGGGACTTGAGAATGCAGATGATGTGTACTACATGTATCCCCATGAGCTCTCAGGCGGAATGAGACAGAGAGTCATGATCGCAGCCGCCATGATCGGGGACCCTAAGATACTTATTGCAGATGAGCCAACCACGGCTTTAGATGTTACAGTCCAGGCCCAGATTGTTGAACTTCTTAAAAAGCTCAACAAAGAAAGAAAAACCTCCATTATCTTCATATCTCATGACCTTAGCCTTGTTAACCAGCTATGTCAGAGGGTTATTGTAATGCAGGAAGGTAAAATAGTGGAGTCTGGAAGGACCAGTGACATATTTACAAGACCAAGAGATCCTTATACCAAAAAGCTTATAGCAGCAATACCAAGGATCGACCTATCAAGGGATGACAAAGACAATGAGTGATAGAGATGTTTTAAAGGTAGCTGATCTTAATGTCTTTTATAAGAACAGAAAGAGAAAGCTCTTTTCAAAAAAGAATAAGAAGATCCAGGCTCTCTATGACGTATCGGTCAATATGGAGGAGGGAGAGGTGCTGGCAATTGCTGGTGAGTCGGGAAGTGGTAAGTCAACCCTGTCAAGGGCAATTGTTGGTATCAACAAGGACTACACAGGGACTATTTGGCAGAAGTACGACAGACCCCAGATGGTTTTCCAGGATCCTTACAGCTCCCTTAACCCTGCCAAGAAGATAGGATGGCTCCTACAAGAGCCCCTTCGGGTTGATAAAACAAAGGAATGGACTAAGGAAGAAATGGAAAAGAGAGTTATTCAGATCCTTGAAGAGATCGAGCTTCCAGTCAGCATTCTTGACAGATACCCGGCTCAGTTGTCGGGAGGCCAGAGACAGAGAGTGTGCATAGGAATTGCACTTATGAGATCGCCCAAGCTCCTTATTGCAGATGAACCGGTTTCGGCTCTTGATGTTACGATCCAGGCACAGATATTAGAGCTCCTTGAAAACCTCCATAGAAAGCACGGTATTTCAATCATCTTTATATCCCATGACCTTAGAGTGGTCTATAAGATCAGCGACCATGTGATGATCATGAAGGATGGAAGGGTGGTAGAGTACGGCGAAACCAGGCAGCTTTACAGAAATCCCAAGGCTGATTACACAAAGAGCTTATTAAAAGCGGCAGGAATAATGAATTAATTTTCATTGTTTATAGGATTTTTAGAATTTTTTTATTATAATGTTGTAAATATATGCGATTATAGTGTCGAAATATTCTGTGAGTAAACATGGTAGATGAGAAAGGAGGAATAAGATATGGCGTTGAACGGACTTAATGGATATATCTCTAATTACAATGCGTATAATATTCCCTCTGCTACTGATAACTCACAGGTAAGACCGTCTCCTGCAGAAACCCAGGATAACAAATCCTTAAATGAGCAGCAGCAAAAACCTGAAGAAAAAAAGAATACTTTAGACCTTACAGTAGAAGTACCATCCAGGGAAAACGCATCAATTGAGAATGTAGCTATATCCTTTGGCCAGTACGACGGAAATTCAATAGATCTTTTTGGAGACATGGGACTTGCATCAAGAGATATGAAACAGGCTATCTCAGGTATGCAGAAGGATCAGCTCCTTCATCAGTATCAGTACTTTGTAGGAAAAGACTTAAGCGGACAGCAGAGCAATATCGTAGCTGGAACAGAAGATGGTGTAGTATTAAGACTTCACTGATATATTTAAGAGGTTTCGGGCCGGAGAAAGATATCTTTCTCCGGCCCTTTAATATTGCGACATCTTCATGGTAAAATATATCCTGTATGTTTACTGAAGATAATATGAATGGAAAAGTAAATATCTGGCACAGCCTTGTTTCTGGCCTTTTTATACTTGTGATGTTTTTATCTGTCCTTATTCTGGCTCATATTGCGCCATTTGGGGATAAGACTTTTCTGATGTATGACCTAAAGAGGCAGTATGCTGATTACTATGCCTATTACAGGACACTTCTTGCTGGAAAGAACAATGTTTTCTACTCCTTTTCCACAACCCTTGGTTCTGGAACTATAGGTTTTTTTGCCTATTACATGACAAGTCCCTTTATTATGCTCTTGTCACTGTTTAGCAGGGACAAGATATATCTTGGGATTACCCTTATTATTGGACTTAAGCTTATTTTTGCTTCTATTATCATGGATTTTACGCTGCAGAAGGCTTTTGGAACTTCAAAAAGAGTATCTGTATTTGATATAAGCAGCGGCTCTATCTACATTGGAGCAGTATCATGGGCTTTTTCAGGTTTTCTTTTCGCCCACAGCATGAATCTTATGTGGATTGATGTGGTAATGCTGTTACCTCTGTATATCTATTTTCTTGAAAAACTCCTGGTGAAAAATGAAAAGGCGCCATTTATCATAGTGCTTACGCTCATGGCACTTCTTAACTATTACATAACCTATCAGGTTGTGCTCTTTACAGCACTGTGGACAGTGGCCCGCCTTGTTGTTCTTGGCCTTAAAAAGCCAATTGCCCTTATATGGAGGGTTATTTATTCATCAGCAATATCAGGCGCTATATCGGCGTTTCTTATGATCCCGACATTTTTAGAACTTATGGACAGCCCAAAAGACGTAACGCTGCTGGGAATGAAGCTAAAAAATAATAACCTGTCCTTTATTGATCTTATTTCGAAGCTCCCTACTTTATCTTACGATGAGATTGAGCCAAGATTTGGATACCCCCAGCTTTTCTGCGGAGTTTTGCTGGTGACCCTTCTTCTTATCTATTTTCTTTCAAAAGAGATTGCCCTTAGGGAACGCGCCTGGATGCTGTTTTTAGTTCTTGTCATGATGCTGTCCATGGGGATAGATCTTTTGAACCTCATTTGGCATGCAGGCATGGAACCTTCCGGACATCCTTACAGACAGGCATTTTTCTTTGTGTTTTTGGTGATACTTTGCGCAGTGAGAGTCCTTTTGTTGCTTGAAAAGAAAGAAGGGCTTTTAATACCTGCAGCTGTTTTTGTAATGATGCTTATGGGGCTTTTCTTTATAAGAAGGGGAGGCTATGACCATATTTCTGACAAGACTGTAATTGTTAATCTTGTGCTGATCCTATGCTATATGGCGGGAATCTTTATCTCTTTTAATGCTAAAAGAAATAAAGAAAGAGCTGTCAGAGTTATCATTTCCATATTTCTTTTGATAAATGTACTAGATCTTACTGCAAATGCATACAATACCTATGGCTTCCAGTCCCTTAAGTGCGAGAGCGCTTTGGGGTATTCTGAAACCATAAGGGACAATTACAAAGAGGTTTTCTATGTACAGGGAAATGACAGATATTTTTACAGGATGGAAAACCTGGTTCCCAGGCAGCAAAATGATGCTCTGCAGTACGATTTTAATGGTATTACCCACTATAGTTCTGCAGGACTTATTTATGCCAGATATCTCCTTCAGAGACTTGGCTTTAATGATGATAATCTCTACACAAACTATGGTCATGACAACACTGAGACAGCAGATTCACTTTTAGGGATCAAGTATCTTATAGGAGATGGAAGTGTCCCGGTTCATTGGAATTATCAGCTGTTTCATGAGGGCACAAAAAACAGCTACTATAATCCCTATGCTCTTAAGCTGGCTGTTGGAACTA
Source organism: uncultured Butyrivibrio sp. (assembly GCA_947167765.1). Classification (GTDB taxonomy): domain Bacteria; phylum Bacillota; class Clostridia; order Lachnospirales; family Lachnospiraceae; genus Butyrivibrio. The sequence goes on from CAMVJI010000095.1 coordinate 6,468, forward strand.
ATAACTTTGACCTTGAGGGGATATCAGATCCGGAAAATGCGCGGCCTGATACCTCTATGACACATGTTCCAGCTCTTGATCCATTTTCCCTTCAGGAGGATATTTACAGCAGGATAACGGGAAAAGAACAGCATATCTTTGTAGGGGCAGAAGTTTCTGGCGGCGACGAAATTGAAACAGATGGCAAGTTCAAAAAGGTATTTGAAGTTACAGCATCTGCTGACGGCGAGATGTATATGTACCTTAACGGGCTTATTGGGGCCGGAGAAGGTCTTGCAATATACAGGGATGATGAGTTTATAACTGGCTATGGAAATCTTGCCTGCACCAAAGTGCTGAATCTGGGATATCTAAAAGAGGGCGAGGGCTTTTCCATTACTGTTCAGGCTGAAAATGAGGACGATGACTTTGGAGAAGCGATTTTTGTAACAGAAGATGTAGGCGCTCTTGAAAAGGCATATGCTGATGCGCAGGCTGGATGCTGCCTTGTTACAAGGATGAGTTCATCAAGTCTTAAGATAGAGACTGGAGACTGGAACGGAGTCTTTTTAACTATTCCCTACGAAGATGGCTGGAATATAAAGGTGGACGGAGAGAAGGTAAAACCTTTATCTGTCTATGACTGCTTCATATATATACCAATAGATCAAAAGGCTCAAAACCATATAGTTGAAATGAACTTTGTTCCAAGGGGAATTGTTTTGGGATGCATTATCACCATCATTGGAATCCTCTGTCTTGTTCTTGTTATGAGCCTGGACAGAAGGAGGAAGCAATGACTAAAAAGAAGGTCAGATATGCGATACTGACGGGCGTCATACTTAGCTGTTTTCTCCTGGTGGTTTTAATTTGTATGAAGGACATTCATTCAAAGGGCATGGATGTAACTGATTTTATGTATGCGAGCTTTGGAAAGCACAAGATAAATGTCTTTGAAAGTGAAGGGGAATTCTATTTCTTTTTGCCTTCATTTCTTGGCAAAGAGGACCTTAAGCTGTCCCATGAAGCCAAAAAACATGAGGTAAACTATCTTAAATCTGAGAACATTGCGTCGGTTTTTGTGACCACCAGGTCAAACAGCCTTGATGCTATTTTAGCCGACAAGGATTATAAGGAAACCGGTAAGATCACAGTCTTTGACAAGGACGGGAATGTTGATGCAAGCCTGGGACTTGAATATGTCAAGGGGCGAGGCAACTACTCCTGGAATAACTGGGACAAGAAGCCCTTTAAGATCAAGCTTGAAAAGAGTGCCTCGGTTTTGGGGCTTGGATATGGACAGGACTATGCTTTTATTTCCAATGCCTCTGATGCGACCCTTATAAGAAACGCCATAGCAAGAGACCTTGAAGAAGCTGTGGAAGTGCCCTTTGCCGGAGATGGCAGATTTGTGGACCTTTACATCAATGGCGATTACATGGGCAATTATTATCTTTGCCCCAGCATTGAGATTGGAACAGGCAGGGTCAATATCACAGATATTGATATCAGCCAAAGCAAGGTTGTATCAAAATTAAATGGCGAGGCCCTAAGCCCATATGAGACGCCGCTTCTGAAAGGGTGGAACATTCCGGATGGTACATCTGACATCACGGGCGGTTATCTGGTAGAAAGAGAATTTGGTGACAGGTACGAACTGGAATATCAGTACTTTAAAAATGGCTTTATTACCAGTAGCGGAGAGCATTATATAGTAGTTTCTCCCCAGTATTGCAGCAAAAATGAGATAAACTATATTTCTCAGTTCTTCGATGAGGCTGAAAAAGAGATACTTGGTAGTGAAAGCCTTGGAACTATCGTGGACGTAGATTCTTTTGCCAAAAGATATCTTGTTGAAGAAGTGATAAAAAATTATGATGGCGGAGTCAGCAGCTGTTATTATTATAAGGACTCCGACAGCGTAGATGGCAAACTCTATGCAGGACCTGGCTGGGATTTTGATATGAGTCTTGGCAATTACCTTGAGTGGATGGAGTATTACAATGAGGACGCCACTGGGATAACAAGACTTTACCTTTCTGAGCATTCTAGTATATACTATAAGGAACTTGCGCAGAACGAGGTGTTCATAAACGTGGTCAGGGAGTATTACAGGGATAAGGCTCTGCCATTTATGGAGTATCTTTTGGAGGAGGGCATAGATGCTTATGAAAAAGAACTTAAGGCCTCCGCTACAATGGATAGCATCCGCTGGAAGAATATGTATACGGAAAATGGGTATGTGTCCGGAGGTCACAAAGAGTATGAAGATTTAAAAGAGTTCATCAGAGAAAGAATAGAATTCTTAAACAAAGAGTGAACAAAAGAATGTTTTACAGAGTAGAAGATAAGTATTTTATATATGAAGATCAAATTGCATATCTTACA
>CAMVJI010000096.1 GCA_947167765.1 uncultured Butyrivibrio sp.
TAAAATCCCCCTGCGTACACGGCGCCAAACATTCCAACCACCGCATCGCAGCTCTTTTCCATGTAAAAAGACACCGGACTTCTCTTTTCAATCCTGCCTGCCAGGAAGGTGCCGATTTTCCTGGAAAAGAGATATAACTGGCCAAAAGATATCTCTTTTGCCGGATCTGTAAAGGCAATCTTGTCCTTATTGATAATTGCCTGACCTTCTATAAGGTCAAGAACGCTGTTGCAGTAGCTCATGTCTTATTTCCCTTCATAGGCCGGAAGATCATAGAACATTTCTTTTACATCTTCGCCCTTTTCATATTTTGTCACCATGGTGCCAAGAGCCTTTGAAAACTGCTCTGTTCCGCGGTTGTTAAGATGTCCGTTATCCCTGTAGATCTCAAGGTTAAATACGTCCACATACTCCTCTTTTGCAAGGTTATAGTCATAGTACTCAACGCCGTACGTAGAGAGCGTGTTCCTGATAAGATCTGTATATTCCTGGTAACTGTCAAGTCTATAGATAGACAACGCCTGGGTTGTAGGAAAAGCTATGACGAAAAGCTCCACATTTTCCTTATTGCAAAGCTTTGCCATATCCTCAAGGGTATCCAGATTGTCCTTTTGAACATTTATATAATACAGGTCATCAACCTCGTTGTTCCACTGAACAAGGCTTGTAAGGTCGATAAAGTGCCTTCCTTCGCCGTAAATCTCATCAGAGCCGTAGTGACCGTTTTCATCCCTGTGGTCAGTCATATCAAGGATCTGCCCCTGAGTTTTTTCCCTGATGTTTAAGGACGGGTTACTAACCCTGTCGTAGGTCCACGGGAAGTAGTAAAGAACTGATGACGGGGTTCCAATAAAGTCTTTGGATGCCACAAAACTTGCATCTGCAGCGATCTTTTTTGAAACAGGCAGAGTGTCACTTAAATTCCTCACAAAGCAGGCCTCCGCCCTGAAGTTATCCTGCCTTCCCATCTCCATGATCTCCGGGTCAATGCCAACAATGGCCCTTGTTATGCCGCCTCTTTCAATAGCCTGTTTGAGGGCTATATATGAGCTCTGGATTGACTGCATGTTGGTGCCCATATTGTAGGACTTAAGACCAGTCACCTCATCCACCAGCACAGGGTCAACGTCACACAGGCAAAAAGAAGTACCGGTATATACCATGTCAAGCTGCCCCTTAGCAGCAAATCCCTTCCACATTTCGCTTCCGGATCCGCTATATGGTCTTAGGGCAAATGATAAACCATGATTTAATATTATGAACAATAATATGAAACACAAGAAGGTTCCATACTTTTTAAAAATTCGCATATAGGAAACCTCCTGTAGTTGTTGTAAATACAAAGGAAACAAGGACCATCATTGATAGGAATACCCAGGAAAGACCTGTAAGAGCCTTATTTCCATACCTTTCATGGATATCCTCCTCTGGATGGAGCTCTTTCCAAAGGCTAACTGCAAATATGACCACAGTTCCAACAAGTGCAATGGCCATTCCGCCAAGAACGTACATGGGCTTAACAAGATCCGGATTGAGGCAGACGTTGTTAAAGCTATACAAAAACTCACTTGGTTTAAAAGCAGAAACAGTTCTTCCAAAGCAGGCCAAACACTGACCCATGTCCTCAATTCTGTCAAAGTACCAGCCAATATTTACAATAACAAATGTTCTTATAACTCTGAAAATGTGCATTCCTCTGCTCTTTAGCGGCAGATGAAGAAGCTCTGACACCTTCCCAAAGGTCGGTTCCAAAATATCGCTAAGGGCGATGACGATTCCGTTATAAAGTCCCCACCACACATAGTGCATGTAGGCTCCGTGCCACACGCCAACAAGGAAAAACACCAGGATATTGGCGATTCCCGCAGGAAGAACCCTTCCAAAGTGCTTGCCAAGATGCTTGCTGCACCACTTTCCAAAGTTCTGCATGGGCTTTAGAAGCGCAAATGGGTAAAAGACATAATCCCTCATCCAAGCACCCAGTGAAATATGCCATCTTCTCCAGAAATCTCCAAGAGAAACCGCAAAATAGGGCTGTCTGAAGTTTGGCATCATCTCAAGGTCAAAAAGCTGAGCAACGCCAAGAACAATATCGATACCGCCTGAAAAGTCCGCATACTGCTGAACTGAATAGAGCAAAATGCCGCAAACCACCAGTGATCCAGGAATCGTATCAGCCGGTGAATCAAAGATCCTTGCTATGCTGTCAGTCAGCATGTTGGCTACAGCGTACTTTTTCATAAGTCCAAAGAGAATCAATATCACCGCTCTTTTAGCTCTTTCCGCTGACCAGCTGTGCTCTTTTAAAAACTGTGGTCCCATCTTGCCATATCTGTTAATGGGGCCCTGCACCAGCTGTGGAAAGAAAGATACAAATAAAAGGAACCTTGGAAAGCTCTTTTCCGCCTCATACTTCTCGCCATGGACATCAACGAGATACGAGACTGCCTGGAATGTGTAAAAAGAGATACCAAGGGGCACCAAAAGTCCCTGACCCCAGGATCCCATTACCCGGAAGTACTTCATAAATGCCAGTATTCCGAAGTTCAGGATAAGTGCCAGGAACAACACAAGTCGTTTCTTATTCTGAAATCTGCTCTTAAGGACCTTCTTCTCTTCGCGGCTCTCAGCGGTCTTTTTCGCAGCCTTAAACTGGCCTGTAAGCCTGTCTAAGAGGATGGCTGCATACCACACAGAAAACGCCGTAACAAGGATAAAGGCGATGTTCCATCTGCCAACAAGAAGGTAAAACAAAAGGTTAGCAACAAGCAGAACCTTCCACTGATGAGCCCTTGGAAGCCTATAATATAAAACTAAAGCGGCTGCTGTAAACGCAATATAGCCTAAGGATAAAAAATCCATATCCCCTTATCACTCCTTAGCCTGCTTGTTTTTCAGTTTCTTTCTTGTTTCGTATTTTTCAACGTTGATAGAGCCGTTAGCCAGCATCTGCTCTGACCACAGCTGCAAAGTCTCAACTGCGATGGATATCTTTTCAAGCTCCTCCTGAATGTCCACAAAATCGTCAATCTCAGCGTCGTCAATTACACCATCAGCTGCGATATTGATAAATCTGCGCTGCTGATCCTGAACTGTGTTAAGTGAATCCACAGTGTTAAGGACGATCTGTGAAAGATCCTGCATCTTGATCTCAGGAACGTACCTCTCCCCAATTGGGCACTGATTAGAGCAGTAATAGTTGCAAAGCTCAGGGGACTTGTACTTGTCCGCCATGATCATGATCTCGTCAGGATGTGGAGATACTCTCTCGTTTTCAATCTTTTCTATTCTCTCAGGTGGAATGGACTCAAGCAGCTCACTGGCCTGATCTCTGGTGAGCTTAAGCTCCTCCCTCCTTTTGAAATATGGATTTTTGTTCTCTTTACTCGATACTTTTGGCATACTTCTGCCCTCCCTATACAGATGAAATTATAACAGAAAGACAAGGGTAAAAAAAGACAACTAAACCCTCTTAATTTTTTCTTCCTTCGTCCGATATATATTCTGACAATGTTTCAGGAGAGGGCAGAATATGGATTTTAACTTCTTGGCGACTGCAAACGGAATAACAAGTAAATATCTCAATCAGGAGGCAGCTTCCAAGTCCGTAAAAGAGCTAAACGGTCTCGATGAAGAAACCAAAAGAAAATTTGGCGAAGCCTTTGAGCAGGCCTATGATTCAATGGTTGCCACCAAGGCGCTTTCTGACAACATGAAGAGCAGCTACGATATGACTCACGGAGATGATTTCAGATTCCACGCCAACAGGCTGGGATATTCGATAGATAACAGAGTTATTGATATGCTGAACATTCAGCTTTCAGATGAGATGACCGCTAAGGTCCACAACGCTATAAACAGCGCAGTACTATAAAAAATACGGCAATTGATCCAAATAGATCAGTTGCCGTTTTCTTTTACAAAAAAGTTTGTAAGATCTTCAATTGGTATGGGCTTTGAGTACTTGTAACCCTGCAGATATCTGGCGTACATGCGGCTTGCAAGGTCTTCGTCCACATCGTCCTCTATTCCCTCATACAAAACTGCATAGTTCATATCGGTGAACATGTGTGCCAGGTAAGATACCATGGTCTCTGACTTTGCGTCGCCCCTTGCTGCAACCACCATGGATTTATCAAACTTGATGATGTCGAAAGGAAGCTCCATGATCCTCTCAAAATTGGAATAGCCTGTTCCAAAGTCATCCAGATAGAAGGTAATTCCGCTCTTTTTAAGCTCTTTTATCTTCTCTTCTACAATGGAGAAGTCCCTCTCATTCTGACTCTCAGTGATCTCTATAGCGATCTTCTCAAATGGAATGCCGCTCATTGCCAGTATCTTTTTGACATTGTCGCTAAATTCCTTCTCCCTGATGTCCATAATGGAGAAGTTAACTGATATTCTCTGGATCTGATAGCCCTCATCCAGCATTGCTTTCACCTGCCTGCAGGTCTTGGCAAGAATGATCAAACTCAGCTGATGGACATAGCCATGCTTTTCCGCAATAGGGATGAACCTGTCAGGAAATACCATTCCGGTCTTATCAAGCCTCATCCTCATGAGAGCTTCCGCTGTATCAAATCTCCTGGTCCTTAGATTATAAACAGGCTGACAGTACACAACTACCCTGTCATCATAAAGGTCTTTCTTATCATTGATGTCCTGAAGCTCATCCACGATATACTTGTGGCTTAAGTACTTTTCAAGAAGCTGCTCATCTACGAACTGGATCTCATTTTCAAACATCCTGTTTTCTACGTACTGAATAAGATTTATGTAGTCATCAGGATCTGTGATGCTTTCAAAGCTGTTTAATATAACTATCTTGTAGTCCTGACCGTATACCTTGTACTGCTCCTTAAATACTTTAAGCGCTTCCTGGGTCCGTGCTTCATAGTCCGGATTTGCCGAAAGCTCTGCAGTCAGGATAAGTCTTCCACCTGATATCTGGAAAATTGTGGCATTCTTGTAGTAGTTCTCTGTGTATTTCCTTATGGTATCCTTCATCTCTTTTGGATACTTGCGTCCCGCCTCGTCAAATTCGTGCATAAAAAGACTCAGCATGATGAGCCTGGTCTTGTGCTGCGCAGCGTAAGATATTGACGACTCAAAGGAATCAAGCCTTAAGGTACCCATTTCCGGATCATAGGGATTTGCATGAAGAAGATATAGAACGCCAAAGGCCGGGAAAAGAAATGTCGCAGTAGTAAAGGACTGCTGATGATGAGTCCCCTGAAGATACATGACTAAAAGCGACATGGTCAGGGCTGCCAGAAATGCCCCGATAATGGGCCTGTAAACTCTTTTCTTGTACATGAGCATCTGAACAAATAAAATTCCTACAAAGAAGAGATACTGGAACGGAAAGAGGTTAAGACCGTAAAGGGCCTTTTTATCCTCTGTAATGTAAAATCCAAACTTATATACACTTCCCAGTATGTCTATAACAGAAAAAACAATAAAGCCTGAAAGCGCCGTGTACCAGTAGGATTTCTCCCACTTTCTCACCATCTGCAAAGTGTACTCAAAATATCTCACATAAAGAACAAATTCCTGGAATAAAAGGAAATGATACAAGAACCTGAAGACATATATTGGCATATTGGGAACATGCTCAATATTTACCAAAAAGGCATGATAGAGAATATCCATGATGGCAGCAAGAAGCAGCGTGATCAGGGCATGCCTGAAGATCCTGAATTCCTTGGTCTGTTTAATAAAGGCCGCACGAATCAGTATCAGGAAAATACCTATTATCGCCATAACAAGTATATCCCCAACTGGTGAATAGTTGCTATTGTTTAGCACATTCATCGCCAGAAGCATATTGTTTCTCTCCTAGAACCATTATAACACGTATTTCTGAATTCTATTCCATACATGTTTTTTATTTGCACTCCACATTGGGGCAAGCAGGATCTTCTTGTCTCCATCCCCAGTCAGTCTGTGGATCACCATGGTTTCTGGTATGATATCTACGCATTCCTTTAGTATTTCTATATATTCGTCTTCGGAAAGGACCTCTATACGTCCCTCCTGATACTCTTTTTCAAGGTCAGTCCCCTTAAGTATATGAAGCAGCTGAAGCTTGATGCCACTGGCTCCGGACCCGCAAACATAGCGGACAGATTCAAGGATATCCTGCCTTGTTTCACCGGGAAGTCCGATTATCAGATGGGTTATGACTTCTATTCCCCTAGCCCGAAGGTCTTTTACCGCCTTGTCATACACAGACAGCTCATACCCTCTTCTGATGTACCTTGCAGACTCTTCATGGATGGTCTGAAGCCCAAGTTCGACCCACACAGGCTTTTTCCTGTTTAGCTCTTCTAAAAGGTCAAGAACCTCCTCCGGGAGACAGTCAGGCCTTGTTGCCACGGACAATACCACAATATCAGGGTGCTCTATTGCCTCTGTGAAAAGAGCTCTAAGCCTTTCCACCTTGTCGTAGGTCCCTGTATAGGCCTGGAAATATGCTATATATTTGCCATCCTTTATCTTTTTTGCGACCTTCTCTTTTCCAAGCTCTATCTGCTCTGTGATGGAAAGCCTTGCGCTCTCTGCAAATTCTCCGCTTCCGCCCTCAGAGCAAAAAATGCAGCCTCTTGTGCCCAGCTTTCCGTCCCTGTTTGGGCAGGTAAAGCCGCCATTTAGAGCTATTTTGTAGACCTTGCAGCCAAATCTTTTCCGCAAATATTCGTTTAAGAGCATAGCTTTTCTGCTCATGTGGTTGTGCTCCAAATTAAAATTAACGATAAATCTTACAAATAATAAGTTATAATAATCATAGCATATGTTTTAACTGGAGATAGTTTTATGATTTTGTTTTTCGATATTGACGGCACTTTGTGGGATTACAAGAACTACATCCCAGACAGCACCAAGCTTGCGATCAAAAAGGCCCAGGAAAATGGCCACCACTGCTTTATAAATACCGGTCGTGCAAGGGCATTTGTTCACGATAAAGATCTTCTTAGTATAGGTTTTGATGGAATAGTTTCATCCTGTGGATGCATGATTGAATATAAGGGAGAGACTCTTTTTAACAGAGTTATCCCAAAAGAAGACGCCATAAGAACCATAGAGGCAGTAAAAAGACACGGATTTAAGGCAATCCTTGAAGGTCCCAAGTACCTGTATATGGACAGAAGTGATTTTGAAGGGGACATGTATGGCGAAAAGGTCATGCGTGAAATGGGAGAAAATCTCCTTGGGATCACTGACAACTGGGGAAACTGGGAGATGAACAAGCTCTCCTGCGACTGCACAAGCCCAACAAGGGACCAGTGCTTTGAAGAAATTGGCGACCTGTACAACTATATCCTTCACACCGACACCATCGTAGAAATGGTGCCAAAGGGCTTTAACAAAGGAACAGGCGTCCTTGAAGTGTGCAAACTATTATCTGAAGACCCCCGTAACACAATAGCTTTCGGAGACAGCATCAACGACAAGGAGATGCTTGAAACCGCTGGCATTGCAGTTGCCATGGGAAGATCCTCAGACGAAACAAAAGCCCTGGCAGACTTCGTCACCTCCAATCTTGAAGATGACGGAATCTGGAAGGCCATGAATAAATATCAATTGATATGATTGCGTTTTATCAGAGCTGAAGGCAGAGCTTCTCGTTTTTCTTTTCTTCCTTCAGGTACTTAGCCACATCTCTGGCCATTGTTACAGCGAATACTACATTGTTTCTGCAATCTGAAATACATTCTCTTATTTTTGACATATCTTTGTACCTCTTTTCTGTAGTAATAGGTATTACATGTATTTATACGAACCAGCGAGGTGGATGGCAAAAAATGAAAAAAATTTTTGGAGTAATTTCAATCATCGCAGCATTTTCACTGATTCTGGGCATTTTATCCTCAGGATTTACTTCCCATGCAGAGGATAGCTCTTTTATCCATGCAAGGCCCAGTGCCAATGGCCAGCTGTCTGTAAAGGGCACTCAGCTCGTGGATAAAAACGGCTCTCCTGTCATTCTTAAAGGTGTAAGTCTTCACGGCCTCACCTGGTTCCCAGACTTTGTATCAGCCGACATATTTGAGCAGGTCTCCACCGAATGGGATTGTAACCTCATAAGACTTCCCATGTATTCTGAGCTTTACTGCAATGGAGAAAAGAATGAAAGCGCTGAGCTTTTAAGACGCGGCGTTGATTATGCCATAGAAAACGATATGTACGTCATGGTTGACTGGCATATCCTTAACGACTATGACCCCAACATCAACATCGATGAGGCCATGGACTTCTTTGCCCAGATCTCTTCTGAATATGCAGGCGTTCCAAATATCATCTATGAGATATGTAACGAGCCTAACCAAAAGTGCTCCTGGAGCGATGTTTATGAGTATTCAAACAAGGTCATCCCCATTATCAGAGCAAACAGCCCGGATGCTGTCATTTTGGTTGGTACCACCACCTATGACAGAGACCTTATCATGGCCTCCAGAAAGCCCCTTGATTTCGACAATGTAATGTACGTTCTTCACTTCTACGCTGCCACTCACCAGGAAGATCTTCAAGGTGAGCTGCTTGAAGCTCTTGATAAGGGACTTCCTGTGTTTATTTCTGAGTGCGGCATCTGTGAAGCCAGTGGAGACGGCGAAATAGACTTTGAGACTGCGGCTAAGTGGTTCGACATCCT
>CAMVJI010000097.1 GCA_947167765.1 uncultured Butyrivibrio sp.
TCAGATGAGAAGTATCCAGCCTTGGCGATGTTGGTGAGCATCATCTTCTTCCACTTATCGCGCTTCTCATAGTCTTCGAAGATCTCATCCTTCTTGGCAATGTAGCTCTCAAGGTCAAGGAGAGTCATGAACCAGTCCTTATTAAGGAGCTCCTTGTGGAGTCTTTCAAGGTTCTCCTTGTGGCCAGCCTTGAGGCACTGCTTGCTTACGATAAAGTCCACAGCCTCTTTGATAACAGGGCTCTTCTTGTAGTAATCCTTGGATACGTAGTCAGCCTTCTTGTAGTGCTCAATAACTTCATCTGCACTTGCTCCGAAGATATAGATGTTGTCATCGCCAACAAGCTCGTGGATCTCTACGTTAGCTCCGTCATCTGTTCCAAGAGTCACAGCGCCGTTGAGCATGAACTTCATGTTACTTGTTCCTGATGCCTCCTTGGAAGCAAGAGAGATCTGCTCTGAAACATCGCAGGCAGGAATAAGCTTTTCAGCGTAGCTTACGTTGTAGTTTTCTACCATAACAACCTTCATGTACTTGTTTACATCAGGATCGTTATTTACAATCTCCTGAAGAACAAGAAGAAGGTGGATTATGTCTTTTGCGATAACATAAGCAGGTGCTGCCTTGGCGCCAAAGATAAAGGTGATGGGCCTTGTAGGCTTCTTGCCGCCCTTGATCTCAAGGTACTTGTGGATGATGTAAAGGGCGTTCATCTGCTGTCTCTTGTACTCGTGAAGACGCTTAACCTGGATGTCAAAGATTGAGTCAGGATCAACCTCTACGTTCTCATGCTTCTTGAGGTAAGCAGCAAGCTCTTTTTTCTTGCCCATCTTGATAGCTTCGAGCTGATCTAAAACTTCCTGGTCATCTATGTGGTCAAGGAGCTTCTCAAGCTTGTTTGCATCCTTCTTGTAGCCATCGCCGATGGTCTGTGACAGGAAATCGGCAAGAGGATGGTTGCAGGAAAGAAGCCATCTTCTAAATGTAATACCGTTGGTCTTATTGTTGAACTTCTCAGGATAAAGCTTGTAGAAGTCGTTAAGTTCGCTGTTTTTAAGGATATCAGTGTGGATGGCAGCAACACCGTTGATGGAGAATCCGTAGTGGATGTCGATGAATGCCATGTGCACCTTCTTGTCCTTGTCAATGATCTGAACCTTAGGGTTCTTGACCTTGGCTCTGATCCTCTTATCAAGCTCCTTGATGTAAGGAACAAGCTGAGGAACAACCTTCTCAAGGTATGCAAGAGGCCATGTCTCAAGTGCCTCAGCTAGGATTGTGTGGTTGGTGTATGCGCAGGTCTTGCTTACAACGTCGATGGCATCATCAATTGAAAATGCCTTGTCCTCAACCAGGATCCTGATAAGCTCAGGAATGATCATGGTAGGATGAGTGTCGTTGATCTGGATAACTGCGTGCTTGTAGAGCTCGTGAAGGTCGTACTGACGCTCTTTCTGCTCCCTTAAGATGAGCTGAGCTGCGTTGGAAACAAGGAAGTACTCCTGGTAGATACGAAGTAAGTTTCCTGCCTCATCAGAGTCATCAGGATACAGGAAAAGAGTCAGATTCTTATCTGTTTTTGTCTTATCAAAATCAATTCCCTTTTTAACAAGACTCTCATCAATTGATTCGATGTCAAAGAGACGGAGCTTGTTAACGCCTGTGTCATAGCCCACAACATTCATGTTGTAGAGGCGGCTTACTACTTTCTGTTTGCCAAAAGAAACTTCGAAGGTAGTATCTGTTTTCTCAAGCCAGGACTGATCCTCGATCCAGTCATTCTTTTCAGCGTACTGAAGGTGATCCTTAAATACCTGCTTGAAAAGTCCGAAGTGGTAGTTAAGTCCGATTCCCTCACCAGCCATTCCAAGAGTTGCGATGGAATCAAGGAAGCATGCTGCAAGTCTTCCAAGACCGCCATTACCAAGTGATGGCTCTGGCTCGCACTCCTCGATATCAGCAAGGTGCTTGCCGTTAGCTTCAAGGATTGAGTTTACTCTGTCGTAAACTCTTAAGTTGATCAGGTTGTTTGAAAGAAGCTTACCAATAAGGAACTCCATTGAAATGTAGTAAACTTTTTTCTCCCCGTTATATACTTCTGCTACATCCATTAGACGCGTAGTCATCTCAAGAAGTACATAGTAGGTTTCCTGATTGGTTATGTCCTTAAGGCTCTTTCCAAATTTCTCCTGAGCAATTCCCTGAAGCTGTTCTTCAAGGTTAAGGACAAGTACGTCGCGCTGCATGTTTGTGTGCTTTGACATTTTTGATTCTCCTTTTGAAAAAGATTTGTTGCTGTTGTTACTGCTATTTTCTGTTTTAGTGTTCTATATGTTTTCTGGAAAACGTTTTCTGCTATCGATGAGATTACTTTAACACAGGAAAACGTTTTCCGCAAGTAGAATCTTTTATAATTTTTATTTTATGATATCTTCGTATTTCATGCGGACCATTGTGTGAGGAACTGTAACCTTCCTGCCCTTCTCTCCCTGCATAAGGCGCCAGAGTTCATCGAGGGCGATTTCGGAGATCTTTACAAAATCCTGCTTTAAGGTGTTCATCTGTTTTCCCACATAGCCCATCAAGATGATCCCGTCAAATCCGCATACTGGACGGAAGATGTCCATATCTATAAGCGCCTTCATGGCTCCAATGGCCATCAGGTCTGAAGCGCATACAACGCAGTCATTGTTTTTGGCATATCTCATGGTGAGCTGCCTTGCTCTTAGCTCTGAGAACTGGCCGTTACGTACGCTGAGTTTAAGCTTTTTCTCATCACAGAGTTTCTTTATACCTTCAAGGCGCTCTTCTGTGACATAGCCGTCTTCCTCTCCTGCGATGTAGAGGATCTTTTTGCACTTGTTCTCAGTGATGGTCTTTTTAGCTATGTCGTACTGGGCCTTCTTGTTATCTATGCTGACAGAAGTGGTAGTATCATTGACCATTGGTGCGTCTGTGACCACGATCTTAAATATTCCGCTGTCGATGAGCTTTTTTATGAGCTTATCCTTCTTGGTCATGCCATAGACTATGATCCCCTTTATGCCCTGGGATTCAAAATAGCTTATGACCTCCGCAGCAGTCATGTCTTCTATCATGGTCTTAAAGACAGTAATGACATCCAGCTGCAGCTCTTTTGCCCTGTGCACCGCACCAGATATGTACTGCATGTTGATCTCGTCGCTGGCCTGAGTGCCCAGGCTGATATTCATAAGTAGCGCAACCCTTCCTGTCCTCTTTGATGAAAGGCTTGCTGCCACTGCATTTGGCACAAAGCCAAGCCTCTCCACCACGTCCATGACTTTCTTTTTGGTGTCCGCGCTCACATTGGGATAGTTGTTAAGAACCTTGGAAACGGTAGATATTGCAACCCCTGCTTCCTTGGCCACGTCCTTTATTGAAACCATTATTTTCCCCTTACACCCTCTAGTTTCGCTAATGGCTCACAGCCAACTTCGCGATGTCGGAAATCGTTTTCCGTGCATACTACAACTATATATCCCCTGGTAGAAAATGTCCAACAAAAAAACTATAAACTACGCAGGTTATAGTTCAAGACACGGGGACGGTTCTACTGTCAGGTTGTGCGCAATAAGACAGTAGAACCGTCCCCGTGTCATGAAATAAGCTTAGCTGGCTACAGTGAGCTGCTCGAGGGAGCGGCCGTTTTTGTGGGCTCGCAGGTAGACTTCGGTGCATTTTTTGTATTTTGCAAAGGTTTTAAGGGCTGCGTCTTTGTTGTCGTAGACCTTCCAGAAGCCAGTGTACATAACGCCCTCTTCGGGGTCTTTCATAAAGCCGAGGACGTCGCAAACTGGATAACCAAGGAACAGTCCTATTTCGTGGGGAAAAGAACTGTCGGCTTGAAGATGCTTTGCAAGCTCTGCGACGCATCTGTCTGCGTTGGATACAGAGTATCCTTTTCCCCGAAGGATCCTGCCGGCTTCTTCATTGGCCAGATCTCTTTTAAGGAAAGAAGGTCTGTACAGGTATATGAGCATTCTGCCTCTTGAAAACCTGACTGGTATCATCCTGATACCTTTAGATGAAAACCTAATATTGAAATTGCTGACTTCCCTGAAAACTGCATGTCTGTCCTTACATTCAACAGTAAAAAGATTCCCCGTTTTAAGGCCCGCCAGAGTTGGCGAGCACAGATCGATCAGTAATTGATCCCCCATTTTTTCCTCCGATACGCTTAAGAAAAAGTGTAAGAGCATTAGTTGGTGTTAGGTATTGCTAACTTTGATAATTCTTTTCACTTCTAGCTCTTGAATCATATGTTAGCATCTGCTAACTTCTTATACAAGAGCATTACTTAACAATAATTCTCAAGTGCTCAGAAAGGAAGAGTATAGTATGAATAAAGTAAAGGTCGTATTTTGGAGTGGCACAGGAAACACTGAAGCCATGGCAAACGCAGTTGCAAACGGCATCAAGGCTGCTGGCGGAGAAGCAGAGCTTCTCCCATTCGAGACAGTAAATCCTTCTGACGTAGCTGGTGACAATGTCATTGCCTTTGGCTGCCCTGCAATGGGAGCAGAAGTTTTAGAGGAAGGTACAGTTGAGCCCTTCATGATGGATTATGAGAACAAGTGCAGCGGCAAGAAGATCGCACTGTTTGGGTCATATGGCTGGGGCGATGGCCAGTGGATGAGGGACTGGCAGGACAGACTTAAAGCCGGCGGAGCAACCATCGTTGGCGGCGAAGGAGTTATCTGCAACAGCGCACCTTCTGATGATGCAATCTCTCAGTGCGAAGATCTTGGAAGGCAGCTTGCTCAGGCATAATATCATCAATTAGATTGCAATTGCACAGCGCAAAGTCATTTAGGTAACACTAAAATCTTGTATTCATTACCTCCTTACGAAAAAACCTCGAAGTAGTTTATTGCTACTTCGAGGTTTTTAAGAATAAGACAACAGAACCGTCCCCGTGTCTTGTTGCGCGCAATGAGACACGGGGACGGTTCTGTTGTCTTATTTTTCTGTTACGGACAAAACCTTGTAATCAAGAGCTTCTATGGCGCCTGTAATCTCAGAGTCGTCCACTTCCCTCTCATATTCAACCACAGCTTCTTTCTTGCGAAGACTGAGCTTTGCTGAGACGCCATCGATCCTATTAATAGCTCTTTTCACGCGATTAGTGCAGTTCTCGCAGTGCATTCCGTCTATCTTAAAGACCTTGGTCTTTATCACAGGGCCTGTAAGCTTCTTATCAGGTTCCATGACCACAGAGCCGCCCCCACAGCAGCCTCCCTCGCCCTTTAGGTGCTTTACAGCGCCCTTTCCGGCAAGGATTACCACCACTATCAAGATCACTACAACTATCGCGTTTGTCATTTTAAACTACCTCGTACATTTCTCCCATATTTTTGAAGCCTCCATCAGGAAGGCATGAGCTGCAGCTATTACAACTGCCGCTACCAAAAGAACCGTCCCCATGGCTTGCAGAACCGTCCCCGTGGCTTATCCCCGTGTCTTGTCACACCTCACTCCACGTTCTTAAGAGCTTCGCTCATCGGGATCCGTCCGATCCTCACGTACTCGATAGCAGCAACAGCAGCGTAGGTCACTGCTCCAAGAAGGAACATCTTAACATAGGCCGAAGGATCAAGCCAGATAACCATCCAGCCGCTCATCATCTGCTTGAGCATAACCCTGAAGATCCAGACCATGACATAAGACAGGATCGGATACGAAATAAGAAGGGATGCTATAACAACCAGCGCCGTGGGAACTATGTAGAGCATGGCGATCTCTCTTTTGGAATAACCAAGGATCTTGGCCATGGATATAGACTGGACATTGCGCTCGATTATGAGTTTGGACAAAAGATATATCAGCACAATAAACATGATCACCGAAAAGCCATCCACCATGTACATAAGACTTCCCATGGAGATCATCAGCTGTCTTGAGACTCTGGTAAGGGATTCCTCATCGATCACTGTTCCGATATACTTGCTGTCTATATCAGTGATCTCGGAATCAGAGAAGAACCCTGAAAACGACTCCTCATCAAGCCCCATGACGTCATTAAGATGTTTTTTACTCATAAACACAGCAATTCCACCGTCGTAGTCGTAGGTTCCTGTAACCTTAAAGCCGTAATACTTATCCTCGTAAGGCTCCTTTAAGGTTATGACTGAGTCTTTTCCATAGCCGTATTTATCCGCGTAGGCAGAGGATATCAGCACAGTCTTGTCATTAAACTCTGCGTCGATATATCTGCTGTTTTCCTGAATGCCGTAAAGCGTCACGTCCTCAACCCTTGTACCGCCTTCGCCTATGGTTTTAAGGCTGCAAGCTGAGAACTTCTCCGCATCAGGATTGTTGGTGTTTATCTTGCCAAGCAAAAAGACATATGAAAAGGCCGCAGCCATCTCGTCATCGTCATCAACTGCCCCTGCAGGGATCTGCAAAAGATATGTGTGCTTGGCCAGCATAGACTCTGTGACAATTCCCTGGAAGTGCACCAATAGCGGAGGCAGCATCATTCCAAAGAAGAGAAGGACGTTGGCAAATAAAAGCCCCATAAACAAAATGATGTAGCTGCTCTTATTCTGGATGAGGATCCTGATCCTGAACCTGTCAAAAAACTTTAAAGCGCCGCTGAGCTTCACTGCAGGCTTTTGTTTTCCCCCTGAGAGGTTGCGCCTTATGAGATGAAGCGGGCTAAGAGACAACTTTTTTCTCAGGATGAAATAAGTAACTATCATCATTATGACAAGGGGAATGATGGTGGTCTTTAAAAAAGCCTCAGCGCTCCACACCGTCACATAGGTAGGCAGTGAGTAGCTTCCATAGTACATGTCTACGCAGACATTCTTAAAGATGGTGTAACCAAGGATATTTCCGATGACGGCTGATATTATGGTCACAATTAGAGGCATTGCCATATAGTGCCTTATTAGCTCGCTTATGGTATAGCCTGACGCACGAAGAGTTCCGATAACGCAGGATTCCTTGTGGATTGTGTTGTTTATTGTTATACCAAACACGAAGGCCACGATTATAATGATGATGTACAAAAGCACTTCCATCATAGCCTTGTCGCCGACAATATCTTCGCCGGTGAAATTGATGGCCTGGTTTAAATACCTTGGCACAAAGTTTTCCAGTGAAACCTTTTTGGTAATGTTTTCCATCAGGTCATCCGATACTTCTTTTTCCTCGATATCATCTGACGGTTTATGGTCATAGAGAAATGCGTAGTTGTACCTGAGGCCATCGTTTCCATAATCCTCAAACTGCTCTTTTGAAACCACTGCCACCCCAAAGGCAGATGAATCAAACATCATATCATTGTTATTGTAAAAGAGTGCGCTGTAGTCCGACAGTGCAACAAGGCCAACTACAGTATAGCTTTTGCCTTCAGAAATAAGGCTGTCACCAACTGCAACCAGGTTGTTGTCGGCATACATTCTGTCTATGGCAATCTCATTTTTCTTTTCCGGAAGGCGTCCCTTCATAACGCAGACTTTGTCCACCTCTTCCCTGTTTGGAAAGATCCTGAGCTTAGTGCCGTTGTCAAAGTTTCTCTCCACATAGAAATTCTCATATATGGAGACTTCTTTTTTCTCTATCCATTCCTTTAATGGATCTGTGAGGCGCTCCTCAGTTCTGAAGTTCCCATCCTCGATATTGTACTTGTCAAAGCTGTCATTGTAGGCTTTGATCATGCTCTCGCCGGCCACCAGAAATCCTGACACGAAGCCGATTGACAGTACCAGCAGGATGAAGATAACAAGGTACTTTCCAAAGTCCCCCTTAAGTTCCCGAAGAAGCCTCTTTTTAAGTGGATTTTTCATAATAGGCTCCTTTACCAGTCAAGTTCTGCGGCTGTCATCTTCTGCTCATTTTTGTAGCTCTTTCTGATCACGCCGTCCCTGAGTTTTACCACAAAGTCTGCCATGTTTTTAATGGCGTCGTTGTGAGTTACCATGATGATCGTATTTCCGTACTTCTGGTTAACCTCCTCTATAAGAGCCAGGATCTCTTTTGACGTGTTGTAATCAAGAGCTCCTGTGGGTTCATCGCAAAGTAGGATGTCTGGATTTTTTACTATGGCCCTACCTATGGCGCAGCGCTGCTGCTGACCACCGGAGAGCTGGCTTGGAACCTTGTGCTGATGATTGGTAAGGCCCAGGACCTCAATTATCTCGTCAATGTTAAGTGGATTTTTGGAAAGATAAGCTCCAACCTCAATATTTTCTCTGACTGTGAGATTGGGTATTAGATTATACATCTGAAAGATGTAACCAAGATGATCCCTTCTGTAGGAGGTCAGAGCCTTTTCGTCCATGTCGGACATGCTCTTCCCCTTAATGATGATCTTACCGGAATCGGCATTATCTATGCCTCCGATGATATTTAAAAGTGTTGACTTTCCGGACCCTGATGGCCCCAAAAGTACCACAAATTCTCCCTGCTCTATACCAAGGCTGATGTCCTTTAAGACTTCAATTCGGCTGTCGCCTTCGCCAAAGGACTTCTTGATATTCTGAAGTTCCAGTTGCATTTTTCCTCTCCTCATAAAACTATAGCTATTGGTCAATGGGATGGTTCTGTTGGGACGAGACACGGGGACGGTTCTTTTGTCTTGTTTTATCTTGATAAAATAAGACAAAAGA
>CAMVJI010000098.1 GCA_947167765.1 uncultured Butyrivibrio sp.
CTTGCACTTCGTAAGGCTGGCACATACAAAGAGTGGATTGCAAGACAGATCAAATGGGATCTTGACGGCGTAACAGCAGATCAGGTTAAGGAGCTTGTTATCGCATACGAGCCTATCTGGGCTATCGGAACAGGCGAGACAGCAACATCTGACCAGGCTGAGGAAGTTTGCGGACTTATCCGTGAGCTCATCGGACAGATGTACGATGCAGCTACAGCTGATGCAGTACGTATTCAGTACGGCGGATCAATGAACGCTGGCAACGCTGCTGAGCTTCTTTCAAAGCCTAACATCGACGGTGGTCTTATCGGAGGCGCAAGCCTTAAGCCAGACTTCGGCCAGATCGTTAACGCTTAATACTCTGATTAAAACGGCTCCTATCTGGGAGCCGTTTTTATTTGAGGCACGGAACAAGAACCGTCCCCGTGTCTTGTCATTGACTTTTTTTAATGCTATTGTTAACCACTCTTTTTAACTTGCGTTAACTGATATATAATTGAAATAGTATCGATTATTCGATTATGAGGGTGGAATTTAAGATGATTTATCTGGTTTGTTTTTCTGTGGCTCTATTGCTTCTGCTGTATATTATGACTTACGGCAGGATAATAGACTATAATCTTATGCTCTTAACAGTGGTGGTGGCAGTAAGTAACGGGGGATATTATGCTCTTTCGGTTGCTAAGACGCTTCCTGAGGCGATTTTAGCCAATACCATATCTTATGTTCTTGGAATTTTTTCTCCAATGCTTATGTTTTTCATAGTCTGCGGAGTGTGTAAGGTACAGCTTCCAAATCCTGTAATTGGCATTATAACACTGATACAGATCCTTATATATGCAAGTGTATGTACAGTTGGAAGGCTTGATATCTTTTATACGTCTGTACAGATGCATTTAACTGAAACTGGTACATATCTTACCAAGACCTACGGACCAATGCACACAGTCTATCTTATTTCACTGGCGTTCTATACACTGGCAAACATTGCTGTTGCCGTGTATTCCATTAGAAGGAGGACTGCGGTAAGCCGAATAAACGTGGATATCCTGCTATTTGTGGATCTCTTTTCAATTGGGGTCTATGCCAATGAAAGGATGGTAAAAACGCCTATTGAGCTTATGCCTGTTGCTTCCACAATAACACTGGTGATAATGCTAATACTTCTTGTTAAGGTGGCTATCTTTTCACCTTATAATAACGTTGAGATCATGGATACAGAGTTTAACAACAAGGGATATCTTGTGTTTTCCAAGCAGCTTAAATTCATGGGATGCAGTGAGTATGCCAAGACTCTTTTTCCGGAGATAACAGAGTGGGAAATTGAAAAAGAAATTCCGGGTAATGGAGGAAGATTTAATACCTATATAAAGCCCGACTTCATGGAGTTTGTAAAGGATGATAAGCTGGATAAGAGCCCTGTGAGAGTTTATAAATACAACGATAATGTGTTTAGCTATGAGATAGGTAAGATTTGCAGAGGCCTATCGTTAATGGGATATTATATCCGTGTTATGGATGTGACTGATGTTAAGGTAGAAGACTTCGGAATACTGAAAAAGGTAAACTGATATGAACATTTGTCTTTTAAACGATTCTTTTCCGCCTGTTATAGACGGAGTAGCAAATGTTGTAATGAATTACGGAAGCGTTCTTACAGGTGAGTTGGGAGCCAGTGTTGTTGTAGGAACACCAAGGTACCCTGATGTTACCTACGATGGGTATCCATATAAGGTTGTACCCTATCCAAGCTTTGATACTACTGATTTTATTAAGGGTTACCGCACAGGTAACCCTCTTGCTATTAGGGAGATTGCACAGATGGCAGAAAGTGCCCCAGACATCATTCACACTCACTGCCCGGCCGCTTCCACCATAATGGCAAGGATACTAAGAAGAGAAACAGGAGCTCCTGTTGTCTTTACATATCACACCAAGTTTGATGTGGATATAGAAAGAGCTGTGGGGGAAGGACTTCTAAAAAAGGAGACCATCAGAGTCATGGTCAGCAACATAGAAGCCTGCGACGATGTCTGGGTGGTATCCGAGGGAGCTGGGGATAACCTCAGGGCTCTTGGCTATGAGGGCGATTACAGAGTAATGCCAAACGGTGTAGATTTTCCCAAGGGCAGGGCCTCTGAGACCATAGTAAAAGAGCTTGAAAAGACCTACGACATACCTGAAGGAATAACGCTATTTCTTTTTGTTGGAAGACTTATGAACTATAAGGGGCTTCCTCTTATTGTGGATGCCATAAAAGAGCTGTCAAAGGAAGGCAGCGATTTTAGGATGGTATTTGTCGGCGGCGGAGCAGACGCTTGTGAACTTCAAAAGAAGATAAAGGACTATGGCATATGTCTTGATGTATATACAGAGGACGGAGCCCTTACTCACACGGATGGCCTTGAAGGTATGGCAGGGAAAGTAATCTTCACAGGACCTGTCCACGACAGAGATAAGCTACGGGCATGGAACACCAGGGCTGATCTGTTTCTTTTCCCATCCACCTATGACACCAATGGAATAGTTGTAAGGGAGGCTGCGGCCTGCGGCCTTGCCAGTGTCCTTATTAAGGGTTCATGCGCGGCAGAAGGCATCACCGATGGAAGAAACGGCTATCTCATAGAAGAAAACAGCGCGTCTATGGCAGCTCTTTTAAAGAGCGTCAATGGCAATATTTCCGGGCTTCATGAAACTGGGCAGATGGCCATGGACGAAATATACATCTCCTGGGACAAAGCCGTAAGACTGGCCTACGACAGATATAAGGAGCTCAACGAGATGAAAGCCTCTGGAGAGCTTGGAATAAGGAAGCACCAGAGCTTTGAAAACCTTATGAACATGGCTGCGGTGACTCTTGACGGAACTCAGAAGGCCTTTTTTGATACGCCCAGAACAATCTATGAGGGCATGAGAGAGAATTTTGAGGAATTTAGAAACGATATCACAGATGGACTTGAGAGAATATCAGACAGTATTACAGAGATAAGAGACAGGATTCATGATGGAGCAGACGGAAAATAAACGGGATTGGTACAAAAAAATGAGCTTCTACCAGATATGGATTAGAAGCTTTGCGGACGGAAACGGCGACGGGATCGGAGATCTTTACGGCGTATATGACAAACTGCCATATATTAAGTCCCTTGGAGTAGACGGCATCTGGTTTTCGCCGATCTATCCATCTCCCAACGCAGATTTTGGCTATGATATATCAGATTATAAAGATATTCATCCTGACTACGGAACTCTTGATCAGTTCAAAAAGGTCCTTGATAAAGCCCACGAAATGGGGCTTAAGGTCATTATGGATCTTGTCATCAACCACACGTCGGATGAGCATCCCTGGTTTATAGAAAGTAAAAAGGGTAAAGACAACCCCTACAGTGATTATTACATTTGGAGAGATAAGCCTAATAACTGGGATTCTCTCTTTGAGGGAGAGGCCTGGGAGTACGTTAAAGAGAGAAATCAGTACTACCTTCATATCTTTGCAAAAAAGCAGCCGGATCTTAACATGGATAATCCAAAGGTGCGAGACGAAGTTAAGGATATTATGCGCTTTTGGCTTGATATGGGAGTAGATGGCTTTAGAGAAGATGTTATCAATTTCATATCCAAGAAAGAGGGGCTTCCAAATGGACTTTTCTTTTTGCCTGCAGCCAAGGGAATGTCCCACTACAAGGATGGCCCTCACATTCACGAGTACCTAAGTGAGTTCAGGAAGGTATGCGATGAGTACGACTGCTTTCAGTTGGGGGAAGGTCCTATGACCACTGTGAAGTCAGCTATGAATTACCTGACAGGACCAACTAAGAGCCTTGATATGATGTTTTCTTTTGATCATATGATGGCGGACTGTCTGTACACGGAATATCTTCACAGACCATTTTCTCTTGTGAAGCTTAAAAAAGCTTTTACCAAGTGGCAGAAAGCTCTTGATGGCAAGGGGTGGAATGCCCTTTATATGGAAAACCACGATCATCCAAGGATCATCAGCAGATACGGAAGTGAGCATTTCCACAAAGAGAGCGGAACCATGTTGGCTGCATGTTATCTTTTTCAGCAGGGAACCCCCTTTATCTATCAGGGTCAGGAAATTGGCATGACCAACATTAAGCTCATGTCCATAGATCAGTATGTGGATGTATCTTCAATAACCAATTATCACACCTATCATCTCAAGGAGGATCCTGAAAGACGTCTTCACAGGATTCATTTATCCAGCAGGGATTCTGCCAGGACGCCAGTTCAGTGGGATGACAGCGAAAATGCAGGCTTTTCAAAGGTAAGGCCCTGGTTCTATGTAAACCCTAACTACAAGAAGATCAACGTTGCAAAACAGGAAAAGGACCCTGACAGTATCCTTAACTTTTACAGGAAGTGCCTTGCTCTTAGAAAGGGTTCAGATACCCTTATCTATGGTTCATACAATGAGTTCTTTCCCAAGGACCCCAACATCTATATGTACGAGAGGAGTCTTGGAAACGAAGCCTACCTTATCATCTGCTCTTTTTCAAGGCTTCCTGTAAAGCCAAAAAAGCCTGAGAAATATAAAGGAATGCACGGAGAACTAATCCTATGTAATTACAAGGAAACAGGCAGATTCCTTAAGCCCTTTGAATGCAGGGTGTACAGGTATCCGAATACATAAAGTCACCGTTTTTGGAAAAATAAGAAGTTTATCCTAAAGAAAACTATGAAGATAACCGATCTATTTTGCGTGCAGGGATGTTTACAACTGCAAAAACGTAAGCTATAATGAGCTTTACGAAAAACTAAATATGGAAAGCAAATATATAAAATGCCTTGCATCCTTTTGAGGCAGAGGTGTCAAATGCCCACAGGGCAGAGGATGTTGTAACTAATGGTGACTTACAGATTTTCAAAATCACATTACACAAGGAGGCAGATTATGTTTGATAGCTATTCAGTAAGGATCGACCTTCCTGCTACAGGGAACAAGATCAAGGAGCTAAGGTACGCACGTAACTACACAGTTTCACAACTGGCGGAGATTCTTCACAGCTCCGAGAACACGATCTTCAAATGGCAGCGCGGTGAGTGCTTGCCGACACTGGATAACCTGCTGGTACTCAGCATGATATTTGAAACACCAATGGATGATATCATCCAACGTGAGGGAAGGGGCGATGAGCCCCTTCTTCCTTTTTGTCTAAAACTCTAAAAGCCCCTATTTATCTGGCTTTCTGCCATACTAAACCTGGGCGTAATTTTCATTTTTTTCCCATTCAATTATCATAACACTTGAAAAGAATAAATGACCTGGAAAGGGGGTTGCTAAATTGATAAAAGAACAAAGCAACATGATTCTGGGACAGGATATGGTGTACAGTCTTGACACCTATTCCACCAAAAGAAATAACAACGTCCTTGTGGTTGGCGCCTCAGGCGCAGGTAAGACCAGAGGCATAGTTAGTCCAAATCTGATGCAGGCCACTGGCAGCTACATCGTATCGGACCCTAAAGGCAGTCTTTACGACAAATATAAAAAGTATCTTGAAGAACGAGGCTACATCGTTAAAAAACTGGATTTTACAGATCCACTAAATTCAGTACATTACAATTTCCTAAGCTACATCAGTGAGCCTCAGGATATAATAAAAGCTGCTCACATGCTGGCCTATGAGGACATAAGTACACAGGATCCCTTCTGGGATCACAGCGCATCGATGCTGTTGTCATCGCTGATAGCATATTGCATCGAAAATTTAAATGAAGATGAACAGAATTTCAGGAGCATTGAAAAGCTTCTGCAGGTTGCAAGGAGGGATCCATATTCTTCAAGTGAGATGAGTCTCCTGGACAGGCTCATGGACAGACATGAAAAGCTACATCCTGACAGCTGGGCAGTCAGACAGTACAGAAACGTGGCAGTGGCCCCAGAAAGAACTTACAATTCAATACTGATAACTCTGACCTCCAAAATGAGAAACTTCGGTACAGAGGAGATAACAGAGATGATGAAATGCGATGATGTGAACATCGCATCCATTGGAAAGAAAAAGACAGCCCTTTTTGTGGTAGTAAGTGACAGCGACAGATCCATGGATAATCTGGCTAATCTGTTTTTTACCCAGGCCATGAACGAGCTTTGCAGGTACGCAGACAAGAAATGCAAAAACTATCGACTGCCGGTTCCTGTACGATTCATCCTTGACGATTTTGCCACTAACTGCAGGATAGACGAATTTCCAAGGATGATCGCATCTATCAGATCCAGAGGTATATCCACAATGCTGATGATCCAGTCTGAGTCACAGCTTCTTGATTCTTATGGGCAGGATGGACATACCATCATCGGCAACTGCGACACCTACGTCTATATGGGTGGAAATGACGTGGATACAGCAAAGGCAGTGGCAGAAAGGTGCGACCTGCCTGTGAAAAAGATACTTAACATGCCTGTAGGAAAGGGCGTTATCTTCAGAAGAGGTGAAGCTCCTTCCTGGTTCAGCGTTCTGGATCTTAAGAAATATGAGGAGCAAAACCATTTTGTCAACAGGCCTTATAAAGAAATCAGAACAAAAGATGAAAGGTCTTTAAGGACAAGGCTTCTGGGAAAAAACCAAAATGGAGAAAATAAAGGTATGTGGTTACAAAGAGAAACAGAATATGATGAGCTGGTAAAGACACTGGCAGAAACAATGGGAGGTTAACAATGAATATAGCATGGACACCTGCAGTTGAAGTTGAAAGCGCCCACGGAGTAAGAGAGGTACCTCTTTACACCAGGCACCTGATGAACAGAAAAATCTTCCTTAATGGGGAGATAGATGAAACTATGGCAAACAGTTTTTTATCCCAGATGATGTACCTTGAAAATGAAAGTGACGACCCAGTTACAGTCTATATCAACAGCCCTGGAGGAGAGGTAAACTCAGGGCTTCTTATCTACGATGCCATTCAGTGCAGCAGCCTGACCATCAATATGGTCTGCACAGGGCTCTCAGCCAGCATGGCTGCGATTCTCCTTGCAGGAGGGCAAAAGGGCCACAGATTTATCCTTCCCCACAGCAAGGTTATGATCCATGAACCGCTGATATCAAGTGGCGTGGGCGGATCAGCGACATCAATCAAAAATATCTCCGACAAGATCCTTGAGACAAGATCCATAGTAAATGGAATCCTTTCAGAGCACACAGGTAAGACGTTGGAGGAGATAAACGAAGCCACAAGCTTTGACAACTACATGAACGCCAAAGAAGCAATTGAGTTTGGGATATGCGATGAAGTGATATCATCGCTGATATAAATGAACATTAAAAAACAAGGTGCTTTCCTCCCCGGGAAAGCACCTTGCTTTTCTTTTTTTCTCTTAATTATCTTAAAAAGATCATCAGCCGCCAAGAGTCTTGCTCACAAGTTCTCTTGAAACGGTCTCATCAAGCTCTACAGCGTCATAGACTGTACCATCGGCATCTACTATGATTCCTGTTACAAGGTCCTCATTGAAGTAGTAGCCGTACTCTTTTTCACCGCCAGTAAGCTTGGAATAGGGCTTGCCATCAGCAGTTGTGGCATCCTCTGTTGTCCACATACCGTAGTCAAGATGACCGTCCTCTACATAGATGTAGATGATATCGCCCTGGTCGTTTCTAAACATTGCAATCTCGATGTCCTTAGCAGCGCCATCATCTGTCTTAAGTCCGCCCATGAATACAAGGGTATCCTGTACAGCTTGAATCTGCTCCTCAAGGCTCATCATTTCTTCGCCTGCAGTCTCTGCAACTTCTGTAGTAGCTTCTGCCACCTCTGAAACAGCCTCAGTAGCTTCAGAAACCTCAGTAGCTGCCTGCTCTGCATTCTTACCACAAGCCACAAGAATTCCGAAAATTGTTGTGACAGTAAGACCTGCAAGCACTTTTCTTAATATTTCAGTTTTCATAACATCTCCTCCCTCAAAGATATGTTTTACAACCAGTTTTGAATTCTAACACCACATTTAGTGGTTGTATATAACCTTGGCATAATATTTAGAGAAAGTTTATAAATGGTTTAAAGAATGTTTCTTTGTCATATGCAATATTGAGAGGCTGCACGCTACAAAAAAGTGCACAGTAAGCAGCTCTTTTTTTCTGGCAATTTTTGCAATGTTAATAAGAAATGGAAATGATAGAATAGAAACGTGAAAGCACTTACATTAGTCAAGATTTGCAACTTTTTGACCTAAATATGAAGTGAAATTGAATATTGTTTACATTATGATGATAGTGGTTTTATAAGATTTCATGTATTGGAGGTAGTTATGGAACTTAGAACAGCATGTTCACCTAAGGACGAGAAGTACTATGACACCAAGAGACTCAGAGAGGAATTCCTCATCGACGACCTGTTTCAGCCAGATGATATCAAGCTTGTATACAGCCACATCGACAGGATCATCACAGGCTCAGCAGTTCCCGTAAATAAGGAACTTAAGCTTACAGCTGGCGATGAACTCCGCGCCGAGTATTTCCTTCAGAGGAGAGAAATGGGTGTTATCAATATCGGTGGAGATGGCATCATCACCATTGATGGGAAAAAGTATGAGGTAGAGTACAAGCAGGGCATGTACATAGGAATGGGCTCAAAAGATATCTCTTTTGCCAG
>CAMVJI010000099.1 GCA_947167765.1 uncultured Butyrivibrio sp.
TCTTGACGTTTCCAGTGTGCATGTCTGAAAACCAATAATCCATATCTGCCATAGCTATCTCCTTAGATTTATTTCAAAACAAAAAGTTCTGATATATCTTCACTTTCTGGTCCCTGCATGGAACAGCCTTTTTCCATGGCTGTCTTAATGTAATCAAGGATCTCATCTGTTATCATCTCACCTGGAGAAAGGATCGGAATTCCAGGTGGATAACACATTACTGACTCTGCGCTGATGCGGCCGATGGTCTTATCAATTGGCAGTGACTCTTTTTCCGCATAGAAGGCTTCCTGTGGTGTTGCCTTAACAATAGGAGTCACATACTCTGCAGAAAAGAACTTCTGCTCAGGCTTTGAGTACAGCCTTCGAATGTCAGCCAAAGCTCCCGCAAGCCTTTCAATATCCTGAAGCCTGTCACCGATGGAAATATAGGCCATTACATTTGAAAGGTCACCAAACTCCATCTGAATATCGTATTCATCCCTTAAAAGGTCATATACTTCGATACCTGTAAGACCTATTTTTCTGGTATTTACCACAAGCTTGGTCTCGTCAAAGTCGTAGATACTGCCGCCATTTTTAAGTTCATTGCCGTAGGCGTAATAGCCGCCGATATCGTTTATTTCTTCCCTGGCGTACTGGGCCATTCCCGTAACCTTTTCAAAGCTGTCATGACCGTTAAGTGCAAGATTTCTTCTGGAAATATCAAGGCTTCCAAGAAGAAGGTAACTGGCTGATGTGGTCTGGGTAAGGTTCACTATCCTGCTGATGTAGCCCACATTGGCATCAGGTCCGCAAAGAAGGATGGAACTCTGGGTAAGGCTTCCTCCAGACTTGTGCATACTGATGGCAGCCATATCTGCTCCTGCCGCCATGGCATTTATAGGAAGGTTAGGCCCAAAGTAAAGGTGTGTTCCATGGGCCTCATCAACTAAGGCTTTCATTCCATTTTCATGGGCTATTTCAACTATCGCTTTAAGATTAGAACATATTCCGTAATATGATGGATTGTTGATCAGGATTGCCTTGGCGTCAGGATTCTGTGTAACAGCCTTCTTAACGTCCTCAATCTCCATTCCAAGAGGAATACCAAGGTTCACATCAACCTTAGGATCAATATAAACAGGCTCTGCTCCGCATAAAATAAGAGCATTAATGGCACTCTTATGAACATTTCTAGGCATGATGATCTTATCGCCATGCTTAACGCTGGATAACACCATAGCCTGTACAGCACTGGTGGTACCATTGACCATCATAAAAGCGTGGGCAGCGCCAAATGCATCTGCCATAAGCTCCTCTGCCTCCTTGATCACCGAAACCGGATGACAAAGGTTATCAAGAGGCTTCATGGAGTTGACATCTATGCCAACGCACCTGTCACCTAAAAATCTTACAAGTTCTGCATTACCTCTTCCCCTTTTATGGCCAGGCACATCAAAGGGCACGACCCTTTGCTTCCTAAACCGCTCCAGCGCATCATATATGGGCGCTCTCTTTTGCTTTTCAAGATCCAACTAAGCTTCCTCCAACAAAACAATCTGATAGACAAGCGAAAAGGAGTGGCATGAGTTACCTCTCATGCTACCCCTTGTATTATCTAATTTAGCGTAATAATCATACTATATAATTGCTTTAAGTTAAAGAGATTTAGCTATTTAATTCTCGCCATCTGAAGTGTCAGGATAACCGATTTCTACAGCCCTGTCGTGTAAGAGATTTGCAATCTCAAGGTTTTTGTATACCTTTATTCCGTTTTCAGTAAGACGCTTATAAACCTCATTGGCATCAGTGTAGTCCTCATCCTTGGTTACCAGGTTGTAATTATCATCGATCATATTATAAGAGACATAGTCGTTTCTCTTTTCATACTCAGGCTCAAAATAATAGGTATTGATGATAAGGTGGTCTGTGTCAAGGCCTTCCAGAGAAATTGACTTACTCTCACCATTTACGTTGTAATAGAAATCACCAAAAGGAGTTATATTCTCCTCAGAGCCATAATAAAACTGGTAATCGCCCTTTGCATCTACAAAAGCAAAATCGTAAACATGAAGAGCAGCTCCTCCAGAACCTGAACCATATATAGTTCCATCATCATTGATGGTAACGTCACTTCTTGACCACATATCCTGGTCATAGCAGATCTTAAGCTCTCCGCCCATATCCTTAAGGATCATGAAAAGAGTAAATATCTCGCCGCCCATCTCTTCAGCAGTAAACTCCTGCTGATAGAGAAGCTCCTTCTCTCCATCATTTCCGCAGTCGATAGTTCTATATGTGGCATCGCCGTTTACCTTAAAGCCGTATGAGTCGTTGTTTTCAAGTCCCCCTACTATTTCAGAAATGCTGTAGGACTCGCCGTCCTTAAGTACCTCAGAAAGAGTCAGGTAAGAAGCCCTGTCTCCGCTCTTTGTAAACTTTGCCTTTGCAGCACCAGTTTTAAAGTCCTCGTACAAATCACCAGTTGCTGCAGGTGCTTCTTGTGACTTGGTATCAGATCCTGGTTCCTCGGATTCGGACTTTGATTGTTCTTCTGTTTCTTTTGTTGTTTCTGATGAATTTTCGTTTTCTGATCCTGTTACGTTCTCAAACATGGATGGATCATTAGATGTTTCTTTTCCGCAACCCGAAAGAATTGTTCCTGCCATAGCCATGGACAGGACCAGGGTTAAGATTTTCTTTTTCATTTTCATATTCTCCTCTTTGAACGTATTTCACACACAAAGGATATTCTACACCTGTTTTGGGATGGAAAATCTTAAGAAAATATGAAATATGTGAGAGGATGTTTGCCCTCGTTATACGTTATACAGCGAAATTGCTCCGCAATTTCCCTGTCGTCCGTTGTCGCCAAATGTCCCATGAAAAATATGAGAAAATCGCGTCAAGACGCTCCTTTTACAAATAGAGAAGAAGCTCCTTCCAAGCAAGCTTGGAGGAGCTTCTTCTCTATTTGCAAAACCACTCACGTGGCTTTTCTCATATTTTTCATAGGACGCTTGGCTCGTTATCGCTCACATCCCCATACCCATTCCTGCACCGCCTGCTGGCATTGGAGGAACTGGCTCTTTGATTGTAGCTACAGCAGCCTCTGTTGTAAGGAAGCTTGAAGCTACTGATGTAGCGTTCTGAAGAGCTGAACGTGTAACCTTGGCAGGATCGATGATTCCGTCCTTAACCATGTCTACATACTGCTCTGTATAAGCGTTAAAGCCGATGCCTGCCTTAGACTCTTTTACCTTGTTAACGATAACAGATCCGTCAAGACCTGCGTTGTTAGCAATGTGGAAAAGAGGAGCCTCAAGAGCCTTAAGAACAACATTGGCACCTGTCTTCTCATCACCTTCAAGTGAATCGGCAAGCTTAGCAACTTCCTTAGTAGCGTGGATGTAAGCTGATCCACCACCAAAGATGATACCCTCTTCAACAGCTGCTCTTGTAGCATTAAGAGCATCTTCCATTCTGTACTTAGCTTCCTTCATCTCTGTCTCTGTAGCAGCACCAACTCTGATAACTGCAACACCGCCAGCGAGCTTAGCAAGTCTCTCCTGGAGCTTTTCTTTATCGAAATCTGATGTTGTATCCTCGATCTGCTTCTTGATCTGAGAAATTCTAGCCTGGATCTCTTTCTTAACTCCAAGGCCATCAACGATTGTTGTCTTTTCCTTTTCTACCTTGATGCTCTTTGCTCTTCCAAGGTCATCCATTGTTGTATCCTTAAGCTCAAGGCCAAGGTCTGAAGAGATAACCTTACCACCTGTAAGGATCGCGATATCCTCAAGCATAGCCTTTCTGCGGTCACCATAGCCAGGTGCCTTAACAGCTACTACATTGAACGTACCACGGAGCTTGTTAACGATAAGTGTTGTAAGAGCCTCACCATCAACGTCCTCAGCGATGATAAGGAGCTTAGAACCAGTCTTAACGATCTGCTCAAGAAGTGGAAGGATATCCTGAATGTTAGAAATCTTCTTATCTGTAATAAGGATATATGGATCCTCAAGTGTAGCTTCCATCTTGTCCATATCTGTAGCCATGTATGCTGAAATGTATCCTCTGTCGAACTGCATTCCTTCTACAAGGTCAAGCTCTGTCTGCATTGTCTTGGACTCTTCGATTGTGATAACGCCGTCGTTTGAAACCTTCTCCATAGCGTCAGCGATCATCTGTCCAACTTCATCATCACCTGATGAAACTGCAGCAACTCTCATGATCTGCTCTTTGCCTTTAACCTTTGTAGCCATCTTGCCGATAGCAGCAACAGCTGTATCTGTAGCCTTCTTCATACCCTTTCTAAGAACGATTGGGTTAGCTCCTGCTGCAAGGTTCTTAACACCTTCATTGATCATAGCCTGTGCAAGAACAGTAGCTGTTGTTGTTCCGTCACCTGCTACGTCGTTGGTCTTAGTAGCAACTTCCTTAACAAGCTGAGCTCCCATGTTCTCGTAAGAATCCTCAAGCTCGATCTCTTTAGCGATTGTAACACCGTCGTTTGTGATTGTAGGAGCGCCATAGCTCTTATCAAGAACTACGTTTCTTCCTTTTGGTCCAAGTGTTACTCTAACTGTATCTGCAAGTTTGTTAACGCCTTCTACCATAGATGTGCGGGCGTCAGCGCCGTACTTAATTGTCTTAGCCATTGTCTATTGCCTCCAAATAATTATTTAATGATTGCTAAAATGTCGCTCTGCTTAACGATGATGTAAGTTACGTCGTCAAGCTTAACCTCTGTTCCTGAGTACTTGGAATAGATTACGTTGTCGCCCTTTTTAACTTCCATCTTGACTTCTTTGCCATCTACAACTCCGCCAGGACCTACAGCGATAACTTCTGCCTGCTGTGGCTTCTCCTTCTCAGCGCCTGGAAGAACAATTCCAGATTTTGTAGTCTCTTCAGCTTCAAGCTGCTTTAATACAACTCTGTCTGCAAGTGGTACTAACTTCATTATAAATGCCTCCTTATATATGAGATTTATTAGCTTTTTTCTTTTTGTTAGCACTCGCTTTAAACGAGTGCTAATCTTCAAGAACATATATTATATCTTTTTTTGTTATACGTCAAGCATTAAAATAAGTCCTGTTGCTTTTTCCCGCTTATATGTTTATATGAGGCAAGTTAAGGTTCGGCAGTATCAGAGTCTTCGCTAAGAACTTCCATCATTTCGCGGACCATCTCTTCATCCTTGAGCCTAAAGAGAATTTCAACACGTCTTGATGCCTCCATGTCTATGGTTCCGCTTGCAGTGTAGATGGGATTACTGTAAGAGCGCCCTGTTGCAGATACTAAAGATCTCATTCCTTCAAGCTCTGACTTTGTAAGTACTCCGCTCTTATCGCTAAGGCAGTACTCTGCCACAGCTAAAGCTCTTTTCTGGGACAGCTGAAGGTTATACATATATGTGCCTTCAGTATCTGTATGGCCCTCTATTATGATCTCTGAAATATTGTCTTTGTATTTGGAGCTAAGAAGAATATCCGCATACCTTGGCAGGAACTGCTCAAGGAACTCTTCTCCTGTTGGCTTTATAACTGCCTTTCCGTAGTCAAACAAAATACTTGAGTCAAAGGTGATAGCTCCTGTCTTTTCATCAACTGAGACCTTAAGGTCAGAATCTCCAAACTCCCTGGAAAGGTCTTTTACAAGTTCCTTCCTGATTCCAATAAGGTCGTCAAGCTTTTGCTGCTGCTCGCTCATGACAGCTTCAAGCTTATTTAAAAGTTCATGCTGCTCCTTTAAAGTCTCTTCCTGGATAGCTATCTTTTCACCCTGCTCTGTAAGGGCCTCCTCCTGGGCATTTAACTGCTTTTGCTGATTGGAAACTATTTCTCTCTCCTTATCAAGGGCTGCAGCAGAAACCTTTAGCTCCTCTTCTTTACCAGCAAGAGCCAGTTCCTTTTCATCGTAGTTGATGCTGGCGTGAAGCATAGTAAAGGCTATTATCAGAACAAATGTAAGCAGTAGTCCCGCCATCATGTCAGAATAAGAAAGCCAGTATGTAGTTTCTTCACTTCTATTATTTCTATGTCTCATGTTCTTTAGTTGTTCCTTCCAGAATAAAAAGTTACTTATTTGCCATAGAAGCAATCTGTGCCTCAAGGGTTCTTACTTCCTTGACATACTTGGACACAGATTCTGATACGTCCTTAAGCTGTTTTGTGACATTCTCCATTTCGTTTACTGCCTTTACCATGCCATCTGCTGCAACAGCGTTCTTTTCATACATTTCCTTAAGCTGGTGCTCATTTGCCTCCTGAACATACATGGTCTGACTGACAACCTTGGACAAGTCTGAAAATGAGTTTCCTAGGGTTTTATTCATCTCTGTTATGAAGTTTTCAACTACCCTTTCAAGCTGGTCCATCTGGTTTCTTGTGGCCATCCTTGAGAAGCTGTCTATGGTGCTGTCAAGGTGATCAAACTGAGGCTCAAGATAAGTTTTAAGTCCCTCAGGAAGCTCATGGGTAAGAGCGTTTGTAAGCTCAGTTATGGCTTTGGTCTGCTGTGACTGCAGCTCCATCATCCTGTTTACTCCAAGCTTGTCTGTGTCAGGAAGCACATATTTCTTGAAGTTTCTTATGAAGTAATTAAGAGCATTTTCAGCATCATCGAGTCTTCTTTTATATACGTAGTTAAAGACCAGTGAGAACACCATTCCATAAATAGAGGTGTGGAATGCAACCTTTATACCATTCATAAGAGGCTCTATGCTGCCTGTTATCTCTGCAGTTGTTCCAGTATTAAAGCTCTGAAGTCCAAGGGAGAGCCCCACAAAGGTTCCAAGGATTCCAAGTCCCGTCATTACTCCAGGAACCTGAGAAAGTCTTTCCCTGTGAATGACGCTGTCGATAAGGTCATAGCCTATAAAGTCCTCTATGTCGCACTTATAGTACACATCTGAGCTTCCTGATATTCTGGAAAGCTCAAGCTTATAGTCCTTAAAGTACCTAAGAAGTCTTTTATCTTCAAAGATATCATCCTTGTTGTTTATATACTGATCCCACAGATAGTTGTGGGATGTCTTGGCATCCTCCTCAAAGCGCTGTGCCACTTCAATGAGGTCTGCAGTCATAGAAGCCGTTGGGAGCAGGCTTCCAAATACGCAGGATGCAAAGATGATACCAGCTATCACAAGCATGGTCACATTTACGATGAGGTTTTCAAGGCCTCCAGCCTGGTTTTTTGAAAAGAACTGCAGGTAAATACACACTGCGCTCATTGCCAGGTAAGTGATAAGGATCAGTATCTCATAGCCTCTTTTTCTACTCATGATGTTGTGTCTCCTTTTTTTGGATATATATAGACAATTATATCAGATTGATAACTTTAAACCGACAAGTAATCTCTTAATAAATGATAAAAAAAGTCCCGTACTTTCGTGAAGTAAGATTCACTAAGTACGGGACTTAAAGTCTTTAATATTCAGATTGTTGTATCTACTGAAACAGACGGATCTGCTGCTGTAGTCTTATTAGCATCCTTGTCATACTGTCCAAGCTGATTATCCAGCCAGCTTGATTTATACTTGGAATACTTGTCAGTGGTATCTGCTGAAGCTGTGCTTGCTGCTTCTTTTGAAGTCTTCTTAAGGCTCTCTGACTTTTCACTAAAATAGCTATCAAGGAAATCAGATTTAGAAGCAGAGCTCTTTTTTGAAGTAGTCGAAACCTCTCCTGTCGTTGTGGATCCAGTCTCTCTGTAGGCGTCAAGAGCTGCCTTGTTACCTACCTTTCCCACATAGGACTTCATCAGATTTCCATAAGCACCACTCTTAATGGTGTTGTAATCACCATAGAGACTGCTCATGCTGCTGTTAAGATCAAACTTCCCATTTAAACTGCTAAAAAAGTTTGTACTCACCTATCGTCACCTCCTTGATATAAGCCTGCGCCGCAGGCACCAAAACATCCATGTCATGGCATAATAACGCATAATTTCTTGAGTAAATTATGCGGGAAAGTAAAGAGAAAAGCAATAAACTGAGTATAAAAACTTTATTAAGATAATACACGGGGTGGACCGTTGGGACGGGGGTAGCAAGCCACGGGGACGGTTCTTTTGGCTGGTTTTGATTTTCAAAACCAGCCAAAAGAACCGTCCCCGTGGCTTGCTTATTTTATCAAAGATAAAACAAGACAACAGAACCGTCCCCGTGTCTTGTCCGTCCCCGTGTTTACTCTTCTTCCTCCACTGGAATCTCTTTCCCGTAGAGGTCTATCCTGTTTTCCTTAAGTGCAATTGCCCAGTACTTCTCAGGAATATTTGGCCATTTTACTGACCCTCTTTCCTGCTCGCAGAGCCTCATGGCTCTAAGAAGCACTGTCTGATTTAAGTCAACTCCTGTCCTTATGGTGTGCATTGTAACTGCAGCCCAGGCAGGAGCCATCTTGCAAAGCTCAGATTCCTTGAATTCCCTAAGGATCTCTTTTCTATTGTAGTCAAGCTGGATGTATTCTTCTTCCCAACCTTTGGTACTTCCATGAAGTATGCAGAACTGCGCCTTGCCATCATAGTACCATG
>CAMVJI010000100.1 GCA_947167765.1 uncultured Butyrivibrio sp.
CCAAATACGCTCTCAACTTCATCGCCCTCGTTCTTACGAAGAAGACCGTGGTCTACAAATACGCAGGTGAGCTGCTTACCAATAGCCTTGGCAAGAAGGGCTGCAAGAACTGATGAGTCAACTCCGCCTGAAAGAGCAAGGAGGACTTTTCCATCTCCTACTCTGTCTTTTATCTCTTTGATGGTATTTTCAACAAAGGAATCCATTCTCCAGGTACCTGCAGTATCACAGATTTCCCTTACAAAGTTATGAAGGATCTCCTTGCCTTTTACAGTGTGAAGAACTTCCGGATGGAACTGGATGGCATAGAGCTTTTTGGCTTCATTGCATGCTGCAGCAACTGGGCAGTCAGCTGTGTGGGCGATTATCTCAAAATCAGGAGCAACCTTGCTGATGTAGTCAAAGTGGCTCATCCACACAATGGTCTTGTCCTCTACTCCTTTAAAGAGCTTGTCCTTGCTGCCATCAATGAAAGTCTCGGTCTTGCCATACTCTCTTACAGGAGCCTTTTCAACCTTGCCGCCAAGGATGTGCATCATGAGCTGAGCTCCATAGCAAAGGCCAAGAACAGGGATTCCAAGTTCAAAGAGCTCCTTTGTATAAGATGGTGCGCCCTCTTCATAGCAGGAGTTAGGACCTCCTGTTAAGATGATACCCTTGGGGTTCATCTCCTTGATCTTGTCAATTGGTGTGCGATAGGAATAGATCTCGCAGTAGACGTTACATTCTCTCACGCGCCTTGCAACCAGCTGATTGTACTGGC
Source organism: uncultured Butyrivibrio sp. (assembly GCA_947167765.1). Taxonomy (GTDB): domain Bacteria; phylum Bacillota; class Clostridia; order Lachnospirales; family Lachnospiraceae; genus Butyrivibrio. The sequence continues at coordinate 764 of CAMVJI010000100.1, forward strand.
CGCCAAAGTCGATGACTATGACCTTTTCTTCTGTAGCCATGGCTCCTCCTAAAATGAATTATAAAAATCTTCTGACACTTATAATGGATCTGTAAGTGGCTGGACTGTACTTGATACCAGTCTTCTGAGTGCTGGCATGTACGATCCTTCCTCCACCTATATATATTCCAACATGTCCTCCGTAGTAGATAACATCTCCCGGCTGGGCATCTGAATATGACACTTCTCTGCCGTAGGACCCTTGGGCCCAGCTTGTTCTGGGAACTGAGATTCCAAAGGCTTTATATACTGACATTACGAAACCAGAGCAGTCTGCTCCGTCTGTAAGGCTTGTTCCACCTGCTACATATGGATTACCAACGAACTGACACGCATAGTTGGCAATATTCTGACCTGTTGCACTTCCTGGCGCGGAATATGACTTAGAGCTTGATGAGCCAGATGAACTTGATGAACCCGATGAAGTATAACTTGATGAGGTGTAATCTCCGTCTGACTCTGCCTGAGCCTTGGCAGCTTCCTCCGCAGCCTCTGCATCTGCTGCCGCTTTTTTGGCTGCATCTACTTCCTTCTGCTTGGCCTCTATCTGCTTCTGAAGACTCGCAATGCTGGCCTGCTGACTCTTGACCTGAGCTGTGTAAACTGCAGCGTCCTGTTTGGCCTTGGCAAGCTTAACTTCATAGTCTGCATATGTTGCCTTGTACTGTGCAAGAAGCTCTTCCATATAGGCTTCTTCTTCCTCAAGCTCATACTGTGAAGCTTCAAGTTCTGACTTTTCTTCTTCAAGCTGCTGTCCAAGTTCTTCAGCTGCCTCCTTGGCTGCCACGAACTCCGCAAGCTTGATCCTATCGTACTCATACAGCTCTTCTACGTAGGATGCCTTGTTGAGGGCATCTGCATAGCTTGTAGCTGTTAAAAGAATCTGTACATAGGAGAAGTTACCCTTCTCGTACATGAACTTTACTCTCTGGACCATAGCTTCGTAAAGAGTCTCTTCCTGATACTTGGCTTCTTCGTACTTGGCATTGGTCTCCTCTATCTGCTGGGCCTTAAAGGCGATATCTTCTTTTATAAGCTCGATATCGGTCATTAGACCAACGATCTCAGCCTGGGTCTCGTCAATAGCTTCCTGGGTTTCACCCATAGCTTCAGTGTTTTCACTTATCTGGCTGTTGGCCTGGTTGAGCTTACTCTGGCTGGCATTCTTCTGATTTTCAGCAGCCTTCTTTTGTTTGTCCAGAGCCTTCTTTTCATCCTCGAGCTTTTTTTGTGTTTCCTTGAGCTCCTCGCTGGTAGTAGCGTAGGAAGAAACTGGAGTGAGCATGAAAAAAGCAAGGGAAAGTATTACGGCAACGACAGAATAAATCTTTTTCATTCCAATACCCCCTTGCTTATTTTTAATATTAACAGGTTACTACATTTAGTATAGCATAATAGTTTTTATATCAAAATATAGATTAGAGCTCGCAATTACCAACAGTTCTTGGGAAGGACTCAACGTCTCTGATATTGCCCATACCTGTAAGGTACATTACGCAACGCTCAAATCCAAGTCCAAATCCTGCATGGCGAACGCTTCCATATTTTCTGAGGTCAAGATAGAACTGGTAGTCCTCCTTCTTAAGTCCAAGCTCGTCCATACGCTTCTCAAGAGTCTCAAGATCATCCTCTCTCTGGCTTCCACCAACGATCTCTCCGATTCCGGGAACAAGACAGTCAGCTGCTGCAACAGTCTTGCCATCCTCGTTGAGCTTCATATAGAATGCCTTGATCTCCTTAGGATAGTCTGTAACGAATACAGGCTTTTTGAAGATCTCCTCTGTAAGGTATCTCTCATGCTCTGTCTGGAGATCACATCCCCAGCTTACCTTGTAGTCAAACTTGTCATTGTGCTTTTCAAGAAGCTCAACAGCCTCAGTGTATGTGATCCTTCCAAAGTCGCTCTCAGCAACATTCTTAAGTCTCTCGATAAGTCCCTTATCAATGAACTCATTAAAGAATGCCATTTCCTCTGGGCAGTGCTCTAAAACATAGTTGATAACGTACTTGAGCATAGCCTCTGCTGTATCGCAGTCGTCCTTAAGATCTGCAAAGCACATCTCAGGCTCGATCATCCAGAACTCTGCTGCATGTCTTGTGGTGTTGGAGTTCTCAGCTCTGAATGTAGGTCCAAAGGTATAAACGTTCTTGAATGCGAATGCATAAGTCTCAACGTTGAGCTGTCCGCTAACAGTTAAGTTAACTGGCTTGCCAAAGAAGTCCTTGGAATAATCAACTGCGCCTTCCTCAGTCTTGGGCACATTGTTAAGGTCCATGGTTGTAACCTGGAACATCTCACCAGCTCCCTCACAGTCACTTCCTGTGATAAGTGGAGTGTGAACATATACAAAGCCTCTCTCCTGGAAGAAAGAGTGGATAGCAAAAGCAGCAACTGAACGAACTCTGAAAACCGCCTCGAAGGTGTTAGTCCTTGCACGGAGATGAGGAATTGTACGAAGGAACTCAAGGCTGTGTCTCTTAGGCTGAAGCGGGAAGTCAGGTGTTGAAGCACCTTCGATCTCAATTGTATCTGCCTGCATCTCAAATGGCTGCTTAGCCTCAGGTGTTGCAACAATAGTTCCTGTTGCGATTATTGCTGCACCAACATTGAGCTTGGTGATATCTCCAAAGTTTGAAAGTGCATCAGTATAAACAACCTGAAGTGGTTTAAAATATGTTCCGTCGTTTAAAACGATAAATCCCACAACCTTAGAATCACGGGAGTTTCTGATCCAGCCACCAACTGTGACTTTCTTGCCAACGAAATCTTCCTGTTTTTCAAATAGCTCTCTGATATCTGTTAAATCCATGGTATTGTCCCCTTCCAATATGTATGATCATTATGGCTCGACAATCTTGGCATTCTCAACTATGAAGTCTGCAACCTTATCTGCCATGATCTGTTCTCTATAATCCTCAGAATCAAATGTTTCCTTATAAGCATCAATGGTCTCATAGCCCTGATAGAAGTATGTGTCATAATCCTTCTGCACATACTCATCTATAACATCCTCAGTGATCTCGATGTTTTCCTTGTTGGCTATAGCCTGAAGTACAAGACATCTCTTGCCCTGCTGATTGGCAATATCACTTAAGTAGTCCTTAGGCTCTCCTGAAAGACCATTAGACTGCATGATGTTCTGTATATACTCTTCAACTGAAACCTCTACGCCATATGCTGCCTGAAGCTGCTGAACATAACTCTCAACTGACTTGTAGATCATTACGAAATATCTGTTGTAAAGCTCTTCTGGAAGCTCTTCAACTGTGGCATTGTTTACAACAATCTCAACAGCTGCGTTTCTGACTTCATCATCATAAGACTCCTGAGCCTCAGCCTCGAGATCCTCTTTCATATGAGCCTTAAGCTCTTCAAGGTTTGTTACACCCTCAACTCCAAGGCTCTTAGCCCAGTCATCTGATGGTTCCTCAGCAGGTGTCTTGATTGAGTTTACTGTTACTGTGAAGATAACATCCTTACCTGCAAGATCAGCACTTCCATAATTCTCTGGGAATTTGAGGTTTAAGTCTACTGTCTCACCAGTTTTTACTCCAACAAGTCCATCCTCAAAGCCGTCAATAAACTGCCCTGATCCAATAGCCAGATCATACCCTTGAGCTGTACCGCCCTGGAAAGCTTCCTTGGTGTCAGCGTACTTGCCTTCATAGTCGATATTGGCTGTATCGCCCTCTTCTATAGCTCTGTCTGTTACCTCGAGCATCTCAGGATTTGCTGAGTAGGTGCTGTTTAATGCATCCTCAACGTCCTTATCAGTAACCTCTTTCTTTTTAGCCTCAACAGTAATGCCCTTGTAATCACCAAGCTTAACAAGACTGTCAACGTCCACATCAAGAAGTGATGTAGTCTTAAGGCCCTCAATGTCTATCTTTTCAGGCGCCTGTGTAAGCTCATTATCTGTATTTACTGCTGTATCATCTGCAGATGCCTCTGTAGTTGACGCTTCTGCTGCTGGCTGAGTTTCAGTCTCTGTTGTGGCATTAGAACCGCAGGCTGTCACAAAGGTAACAGTTGCTGCTAACACCCCGTAAAACAAGTAATTCTTTTTCATAATAATACTCCTTTAAACAATATTTTTTATACTACCACACTCTTCCTTCTTATTAAAGTATTTTATTGCCTAAAACCCCAAAGAATGGTAGAATATGTAATGCATTTCAAGTATTGGAGGATAGTATTTTGAGTACCGGATGGATTGTATTGATCGTATTGACTGTCATCCTTATTGCAGCCATAGTTGCACTGATAATTCTTGGCAAAAGAGCTCAGAAAAAACAGGCAGAACAGCAAGAGCAGCTGGATGCCATGAAGCAGACAGTTACCATGCTGATCATCGACAAAAAGAGAATGAAGCTTAAGGACGCAGGTCTCCCTCAGGCAGTAATGGATCAAACCCCCAAGCTCCTTAGAGGCAGCAAACTCCCTATCTTAAAGGTAAGAATTGGAAACAGAGTAATGAGTCTTATCTGCGATGAGAAAATCTTTGATTCAGTTCCAACCAAGAAGGAAGTTAAGGCTTCAGTAAGCGGCATCTACGTAACAGAGGTCAAGGGCCTTCACGGCAAGACCAAAGCTCCCGAGCAGAAAAAGAGCTTTTTCAAAAACCTTATTGCTAAGGCTCAGGAAAAAGCTGGAGCTAAGATGGTTAAATAACTTAATATCAAAAAGAACGCGGTGGCATTTATTTTGCCACCGCATTTTTTATCTCTATCACTATCATGGATCTTGAGACCACGTCTCCGCCGATCTCAAGGTCATATTCTGCCACGACCTTTATCTCTTCGTCGTTTTTGTTGTTGTAGTCAAAATCTGTGGTCCTGACCTTCATCTGCATTGAACCATAGGGCGTATTGTACTCGGTGTCATACTCAAGGTCATGACCAAAATACAGCTTGGACCTTGTGGCACCTTCTCTTATTACAGCCATCTTATGCCCATCCGGTTCTATCTTTACCCTGTTATGGACCTTTATGGACGCAGCTTCATCCTGATGCTCATCATATTCCACTACCCTGCTGCCGTCTTCCAAAATCTCAAAGCTTCCTGTGGCGTTTTTTTCCACCTTCTCAGTGGGTTCGCCCTCTCTTACATGTATGCCTGTGACAAAAACCTCTACTTCTCTGCTCATATGGTTCACCTTCATACCTGCGCTGGATCAATTGGTTTTGTTAAAAAGAGCTGTGGCGTAAGCCCGCTTTTTTTAACTGCTTCAAATCCCTTCTTTGCCTTGTTCTCATCATCGAATACTGCAAACACTGTAGGTCCGCTGCCTGTCATGAATGCCTTTACTGCTCCGTTGTCCTCAAGGAGCTTTTCTATATCTTTGATGACCTTATATTTTGCTGTAGTTACAGGCTCAAGAACGTTGTGGATCTCGCCGCACATTCTTTTGACATCGCCCTCTTCAATTGCCATCTTTACAGCGTCGATATCTGGGTGCCTTGTGATCTCTGTGCTGTCAAGCTCTGTGTACACCCAACCTGTGGAAACCATGATGTCTGGCTTAGCCACAACAAGGTGGTATTTCGCCTTACCATCTATCGGTGTCAAAACCTCTCCGATTCCCTCAGAAAGAGCTGTTCCTCCAATGATGCAGTAAGGAATGTCGGCTCCAAGTTTTACTGCAAGTTCGCAAAGCTCTTTGTCAGAAAGCCCAAGCTCCCACAGGTCATTTAATGCCCTGTAGGCTGCAGCACCATCTGTACTGCCGCCAGCCATGCCTGCTGCCACTGGTATCCTTTTTACAAGTTCAATCTCTGCCCCGTATGTTACGCCATATTTTTCCTGAAGCTGCCGCGCAACCTTGCAGATAAGGTTGCTGTCATCAACTGGTATGGTATCGTCGTTGGCCTTAAGGGTTACTTTGCCGTCTGTTGTTCTTCTAAATGTCAGCGTGTCATATATATCAACGTTTTGCATTATCATCTTCACAAGATGATATCCGTCATCTCTTTTTCCAAGTACATCAAGGCCTAAATTGATCTTGGCATAGGCTTTTTTAGTTATTTCCATGTTTAAACTCCGCTCTGCTCCTGACTTTTATAAGTCATAAAAGCCCTAAATTCCTGCTATATCTCATCTTCTCACCTTGGCAAATCCATTACAAGAAAAAAAATACAAAAAAATTGAAAAATTTTTGTTTTACCCCTAAAGTTTTTGAAAAAATAGCCGATACGAAGATTAGGTAAACTATAGTTTCGTTTCAAGCGCGGTACTTTAGGTAACCTTGCGCGGAAAAGGAGTTCTATATGGGCGTAAACGGAGTTACCGAGGTTACTAACAACATCGCGACGACCTATGCTTCCACCATCAATGCTCCCGCGGAGAGCAAGAAAAAAGATGATGAAGAAGTAAAGGTCAAAGCAGAAGCGGCAGCGGTCTACGAAAAGTCCGATGAGAAAGAGGCAGAAAAGCCTGTAATCTCAAACAAGGAGACTGACAGGGCCAAGATCATCCAGCAGCTGAAGGCAGATGACGCGCTTCGCCAGCAACAGCTTTTGGACATAGTCCACAAGATGATGGGCAAGCAGGTCAAGGCTTATGGCATTGCCAATTCAGACAGTGATGATGAATCTATCTGGAGATTCCTTGCAAAAGGTGATTTTACAGTAGATGCTGCAACCAAAGCACAGGCGCAGGAAGACATATCAGAAGACGGCTACTGGGGCGTTAAACAGACCTCCGAGCGTATTCTTGATTTTGCCAAGGCGCTTGCAGGAGACGATCCTGAAAAGCTTGAGCAGATGAGATCAGCATTTGAGAAGGGCTACAAACAGGCTGAAAAGACCTGGGGCGGAGAACTTCCAGAGATCTCGAAAAACACCTTCGACGCTGTAATGAAGGGATTTGATCAGCTGACAGGAAAGGATCAAGTAGAGTAACTGTTGCTAGTAACGAAAAGAGGAAGAACCGTCAAAAGTTCTTCCTCTTTTTTTATGTTATATGGTTGTTCACCAAAAGCGCTCCTTCTTCAGACAATTCCCCGGATTTCACCTATATCCTCGATGCCCTGCTCTGTCATATAGCGCTCAATACCCTCTACTATCTCTGCTGTAGCATATGGATTGTGGAAGTTTGCTGCTCCTACAGCTATTGCTGTTGCACCAGCCATGATGAACTCTATAGCATCCTCATAATCTGATATACCACCCATTCCGATGACAGGGATCTTCACTGCATGAGAAGCTTCATAAACCATGCGGACTGCCACTGGCTTTATAGCTGGCCCTGACATTCCACCGGTTCTGTTGGCCAGGACAAATTTCTTTTTATAAATATCTATCTTCATTCCGGTTATGGTGTTGATCAGGGAAATAGCATCTGCGCCTGCCGCTTCTGCAGCCTTAGCCATTTCAGAAATGCTGGTAACGTTGGGGCTGAGCTTCATGATGACAGGCTGTTTTGCCTTTTCCTTGATCTTCTTTGTAATATCGAAAAGAGCGTCTGCCTTCTGTCCAAAGGCAATAGCTCCCTCTTTTACGTTGGGGCAGGATACGTTTATCTCAAGCATATCAACTCTCTTTTCATCAGAGAGCCTCTCTACAACCTCAAGATAATCTTCCAC
>CAMVJI010000101.1 GCA_947167765.1 uncultured Butyrivibrio sp.
AATCCGCAGGACAACATAAGCTTTAAGGATATTCTTGAAAAGATCAAAGGTGAGATTAAGAAGTAAATGGCTAGTAACAGGGGAGAGGAAACAAGTAAATATATCAAGAAATATCTAAGGAAAGGCATTATTTCTGGACTTTTTTGTGTCATAATGGCGTCTTTCCTTGTCTTTTCTCTGCCACAGGTTTCTCATGCTACAGAGAACATCATAAGTGATACTACGCCAACTGATCCTACTGTTGACAGAGATTCTAACCTTACAGGCACCAGTGATGAGAGAACCAACATAAATGCGCCTGGAAGTGCTGAAACTCCAGAAGACCTTAAAGAACTTAATATTGCTAATACAGTTACTGTAACCTACAACAATGGTAACGGTACATTAAATGGAGCGCTAAGGATACTTATAACGTTAACACTTATTTCCCTGGCACCTACACTTCTTGTGATGATGACTTCTTTTACCAGGATCATTGTCGCACTGCATTTTGTAAGGACGGCCATTGGTACCCAAACATCACCTCCAAACCTGGTGATGATTGGGATTGCTTTGTTTATGACACTTTTTATTATGCAGCCCACACTGACAGAGGCCTATAATACCGCAGTCATCCCCTTTGAGAACGGTGAAATGGACCAGAAAGAGTTTTTTGAAGAGGTTATGAAGCCCTTCAGACAATTCATGTATGGCCAGACCCAGACAAAGGACGTAAGGCTCTTTATGCAGATTGACGGCATAGAGTGGGATGGTGAACTTGAAAGTATTCCCAATGTAGTGCTGGTTCCAAGCTTTATTGTAAGCGAGCTTAGAACAGCCTTCATTATTGGATTTTTGATATATATACCATTTATTGTAATTGACATGGTTGTGGCATCAGTACTTATGAGTATGGGTATGATGATGCTGCCTCCAACCACCATATCGCTGCCCTTTAAGATACTTTTATTTGTACTGGCAGACGGATGGAGCCTGATTATTGGTAATCTGGTTAAGTCGTTCTACTGATGAGGAGGTGCAAAACTATGATCACGCTGGCTGATATCAATCAAATAGTTGCTTCTGCGCTGATGATGGTCATCAGGATGGCTCTTCCTATACTGCTTACATCTATGGTAATAGGACTTATTGTTTCCATCTTTCAGACTGTTACTTCGATTCAGGAGCAGACTCTTACCTTTGTACCTAAGGTTTTAGGCGTATTTATCATGATAATGCTTTTGGGAAACTGGATGCTTACAGAATTGTCGGGCTTTATTGTTAACCTCTGGTCTGACTTTTCCAAATATGTTAGATAGGTACAGCTATGATAGAGCATTCATTTAGTTATGGAGATCTTGAAATCTACCTGCTTATTGTAGTAAGACTTATGACCTTCATTTATGTTTGTCCATTCTTTGGAGGAAGACAGACACCAAACCTTGTAAAAATAGGATATGGGCTTTTGATCTCAGTTCTTTTATATGGAGCAGTGCCTTACACGCCACCAGATTACAACACAGTAGCTGGTTACGCGGTTATTGTTTTAAAGGAGGCTATGGTTGGGCTGCTAATTGGCTTTGCAGTTACGCTTTGTGAGCAGATTGCAGCCTTTGCGGGTACTGTCGTTGATATGCAGATAGGCCTTTCTATGGTATCCATGATGGATCCGGCAACTAACCAGCAGGTTACCATTACAGGATCCCTTTATTCGCAGTACCTTACAATGGCTTTGATCATTACTGGAATGTACCAGTATATTTTAAAGGCACTGGTAGACAGCTTTACACTGGTGCCAATAAATGGAGCAGTAATTAATACCGACAGGATGCTCCAGACAATGCTTAATTTCATGAAGGGATATATAGTTATTGGCTTCAGGATATGTCTTCCAATATTTATCATTACCTTCATGACTAATGTTGTACTTGGTATTCTTGCTAAGGTTTCACCCCAGATGAACATGTTCTCTGTGGGTATCCAGATCAAGATTGTTGTTGGACTTATGATCATGTTCATTACGATCACCATGCTTTCAGATGCATCCAACTTTATATTCATCAATATGAAGGAGATGATGTCAGATTTTGTATATAGCATGCAGAGCGGCTGATGATTCGGCAAATATAATAAAATATAATCTGCAGTTCTTTGCTGAAGACGCTAATGGTGCTGAAAAAACCGAACAGCCCACAGCAAAAAAGCTAAACGACGCCAGAAAGGAAGGCCAGGTTGCCAAAAGTCAGGAAATTGCAACTGCCTTTACTTTACTTGCGCTTTTTCTCATTATCTGGATTTTATATCCCTTTATTGGAACTAATATTGTGGGGATATTTGACAGGGTGTACAACAGTATTCCTGATGTGGCAAGAACTTATGATGGAAGGCTACCTATCGCCTATATCAGGAGCATTATTTCAAATGCGATACTTACCATGGGGCTTATAGCTTCACCATTTTTCATTCTGGGATTTTTGATCGCTTTTATCAGTGACCTGGTTCAGGTTGGTTTTAAACCTACAACTAAACCGCTTAAGCCAAAGTTTTCAAAGCTCAATCCCATAAGTGGTATGAAAAAGATCTTTTCAACCAGAAAACTATTTGAGCTTGCAAAGTCAATTCTTAAGCTTGCTGTTATGGCTGTTGTCATATATTCATTTTTGACAGGAAGAACGGAATCTCTTTTCCTGCTGTATGACATGCCACTAAGCCAGGCTATTGGGCTAATGGGAAACCTTATCATATCCCTGGGACTAAGAATTGCAGCGGCATATATGGTAATTGCTTTTATCGATCTTATCTATCAAAGGCGCAAGTTTACAAAAGATATGATGATGACCAAGCAGGAAGTAAAAGATGAGTTCAAGAATTCTGAAGGAGATCCTGCAGTAAAGAGTGCTCAGAAGCGCCGTATGATGGAAGCTTCAAGAAGGCGTATGATGCAGCAGCTACCACAGGCTGACGTAGTTATCACTAACCCTACTCACTACGCTGTAGCCATCAAGTATGATGCTGATGAGTCTGATGCGCCAATCGTTATAGCTAAGGGTGCTGATTACCTGGCACAGAAGATAAAAGAGATCGCAAGAGACAATGACGTTGAGATCGTAGAAAACAAGCCCTTGGCCAGAATGCTATATGCCAATGTTGAAGTCGGAGAACTTGTACCGCCAGAGCTTTACAAGGCTGTAGCTGAAGTTCTTGCTTATGTATATCACTTAAAGGGCAAGATTTGATTTTAGATTGAAACTATAAACCAGATGGAAGGAGGATGATGATGGATCTTAAGAAAATCAGAGATCGCGTATATGACTATGGTCTTGCGCTTTATATTGTTGCAGCTATTGTTATGCTCATTATTCCGCTTCCTGACTGGATGCTGGATATTTTGCTGGCTTTTGATATGTCACTTTCCTTTGTGATCATGTTTACAGCCATGTTTGCTACCGAAGTTTTGCAGATGTCTTTTTTCCCGACAATCCTCTTGTTTACCACAATATTCAGGATTGCCCTTAACGTATCATCAACAAGACTTATCCTTACTCAGGGCAGTGCAGGAGAGGTTATTGAGGTATTCGGTTCCTTCGTTGGTGGTGGTGACCTTATCGTAGGAGCTATTGTTTATGTCATTCTTATCATCGTTCAGCTCATGGTCATCAACAAAGGTTCTGAGCGTGTCGCTGAAGTATCGGCACGTTTCACACTGGATGCTATGCCTGGTAAGCAGATGGCTATCGACGCTGACCTTAATACCGGAGCGATCACAGATGCTGAAGCAAAGGAACGAAGAGATAAGATCCAGGAAGAAGCAAGCTTCTTTGGAGCCATGGATGGTGCTACCAAGTACGTAAAAGGAGATTCAACTGCGGGTCTTATCATTACCGCAGTAAACCTTATTGGCGGAATTGCCATGGGTGTTTTACGAATGGGAATGGATGTAAATACAGCCATTAACACCTATTCTATCCTCACCATGGGTGATGGACTTGTAAGTTCAATTCCTTCCCTTATGATCTCTATGTCAACTGGTATCCTGGTTACTAAGGGATCTAAGGAGGCAGACTTTGGTCATGTGCTTATTGGTCAGCTCTTTGGAACAGCCAAGACACTTTATCTGGTTGGTGCTGTAGTTGCTGGACTTGGTATTTTATCACCTCTTCCTACAATTCTTTACGTTACATTTGGTGCTGCATTTATCATACTTGGACGTATTGCAAGCCAGACTATGGAAGAAGTCGCAACAGAAGGCGAGGTATCTTCAGAAGAAGAACAGCAGGCTGAGGAGATCAGACAGCCTGAGAATGTCACAAGCCTTCTTCAGGTTGATCCTATTGAGCTTGAATTTGGTTATGGTATCATCCCGCTGGCTGATGTTAACCAGGGTGGTGACCTTCTTGACCGTGTCGTAATGATACGAAGACAGATTGCCCTTGAGCTTGGTACTGTTGTGCCTATTATCAGACTGCGTGATAACATTCAGTTGAATCCCAATCAGTACATAATTAAAATTAAGGGTATACAGGTTTCTGATGGTGAGATCCTCTTTGACCACTACATGGCCATGAATCCAGGTCATGTTGAGGATGAGATCACTGGTATTCCTACAACGGAGCCATCTTTCCACCTGCCAGCTACCTGGATCACAGAAGGTCAGAGGGAGAGAGCAGAAAGTCTTGGCTACACAGTAGTAGATCCACCTTCTATCATAGCTACACACCTTACAGAGATCATAAGAGAGCATATAGCTGAGCTTATGACAAGGCAGGATGTACAGAACCTTGTAGACAATCTTCGTGAGAACAACCCTGCACTTGTAGATGAACTTGTTCCTAAGCTCATGAGTCTTGGTGAGATTGAAAAGGTTCTTCAGAATCTGCTCAGTGAAGGCATTTCTATAAGAGATCTTGTTACAATATTTGAGACTCTTGCGGATTTTGCGCCTTCAACCCATGATCCGGATATTCTTACAGAGTATGTAAGACAGAGCCTCAAGAGGGCTATATCAAGCAAGTACTTTGTTCCAGGTGAGACCACAAGCGTCCTTACCTTGGATCCTAAGATAGAGCAGGAGATCATGAGCAGCGTCAAGCAGACTGAGACAGGCGCATATCTCACCCTTGATCCTGCAAGGACCAAGTCTATTCTTACAGCAGTTGGTGAAAATATCAGACGCCTTGAGGATGCTGGAAAAATGGCCATTATTATGGCATCACCAATTGTCAGAATGTACTTTAAGAAAATGACACAGGATTACTACAAGGATCTTATTGTCATTTCCTATAATGAAGTAGAACCAACTATCGAATTACAATCAGTGGGGATGGTAACGGCATAGTATGATTATCAAAAAGTATGTTGGAAGAACTGAAAGCGAGGCAACTGAAGAGGCAAGGAAAGAGCTTGGGCCAAACATTGTGGTAATGACCGTAAGACCGGCCAAGAAAACAGGCTTCTTTTCTATATTTCAACCTCAGAAGATCGAGGTCACAGTTGGCCTTGAGGAAGAAACTGAAAGAGCTCCCAGATCTTTTTCTCCTGAAAAAGAAAGAACAATAACTCCAAAGGTTTCTGCAGATGATTATTCTCAAAAGGATACCATCATCGCATCAGGAGGGAGAGTTTCGCCAAAGATTACTCCTGTTTCAGAAGTAAAGGACGACAACAGCGCAATTGAGGAGAAACTTGATAACTTAAGTAATCTTCTTGAAAAGAATTTCCTTAAGCCTGAAAAGAGCATAGCAGATGATAAAAAGGAATTTGATGAGCCTGTAGCAACAGTAAGCAGGCCTTCAAAGAACAATGAAGTATCTGAAGAGACAATGTCTTTTATAAAGCTTCTCTATAACACTCTTATTGAGAATGAGGTCGATGAGATCTATGTAAATCAGCTTACGGATGAAGTTGAAAAGATTTCAAAGCCAGGACTTCCGTTTGATTATGCCCTGGCAAATGTTTATCAGAAAATGGTCCTTAAGTTTGGAAAATCTGAACCTATAGAACCTGTAACTGATGGCCCAAGGGCAGAGATCTTCATTGGACCAACTGGAGTTGGAAAGACCACGACTATAGCCAAGCTCGCTTCAGAGCTTTCAGTAACTCAGAAAAAGAAAGTAGCTCTTTTAACTGTTGATACCTACAGAATCGCAGCTGCTGAACAGCTTCGCACCTATGCTTCGATCCTGGAGATACCATTTCGAGTAATCTACACAGTTGATGAGATGAAGCAGGCAGCTGAGGATTTTAAAGACTACGACTACATCATGGTAGATACAGCCGGACATTCTCTTCACAATGAAGAGCTTAAACAGGGCGTTGAGAGCTTTATAAGAGTTCTTGAAGATATCATGGATTGTGAGAACTTCCTTGTTTTATCAGCAACCACCAAGTACCGCGATCTTATTGAGATAGCGGATGCTTATTCTGAAATGGTGGCTTACAAGCTCATCTTTACCAAGATGGATGAAACTGGAGCCAAAGGTAATCTTTACAATATAAGGATCCACACAGGATCGCCTATTGCCTATATCACCAATGGTCAAAACGTACCTGATGATATTGCGGTATTTGATGCTCAGAGGATCGTCAAGAATTTGTTGGGTGGAAAGAGTTAAGCCCTGGGGGAATCAATGGATCAGGCAACACAGCTTAGAAATATAATCAAAAATACAAACACGCCTCAAAGGCCGCTTGCAAGGATAATTACAGTTACAAGTGGAAAAGGCGGCGTAGGTAAGAGCAATGTGGCAATAAATCTTGCCGTACAGTTTCGCAAGATGGGGAAAAGAGTGATCATCCTTGATGCCGACTTTGGACTTGCCAATATAGAAATAATGTTTGGAACTATTCCAAAGCATAATTTAAGTGATCTTATATATCAGGGTAAGAACATTAAGGACATTATTACCTGGGGACCTGAAGGTGTTGGTTTTATTTCAGGCGGTTCAGGTATTTCAGGAATGTATAACCTTAGCAGGGACTACCTTGTTTATATTATTGTGAATCTTGCCCAGCTGGATGCCATTGCAGATATCATAATAATTGATACTGGTGCTGGAATTTCAAGTGCAGTTATGGAATTCCTTGTGGCAAGTGGTGAGATCATTCTGGTAACGACTCCGGAACCTACATCTATAACTGATTCATATTCTCTTTTAAAGGCGCTAAACCAATCACCGAGGTTTTCAAGAGAAAACACAAAAGTAAAAGTAGTTTCAAACAGGGTTTCGTCAGATGAGGAAGGGCAACAGCTATTTAATAAGCTTAATGCTGTTGTGGCAAGGTATCTTAAGCTTCCACTTACATATATGGGAGCAATTCCTCAGGATCAGATGCTTGCAAGAAGCGTTATGCAGCAGTCTCCGGTTTCAATCCAATATCCCAATGCTAAGTCTGTAAAGGCATTCGAGGCTATCGCTGGGCACCTGATGAATCCAGGTGAAACAATGGAGGTCAAGCAAAGGGGCATGGCAGCTTTCTTTTCACACATCATCACAGGCAGAAAACTGTCTAGTACACAAGTAACAAATGGTACTCAAGTATGATATACTGATAATATATTAATCTGGATGGAGAATATTAAAAGTATGCTCACTGACTACATTTCACCCGGAAACAGGGTGGAGCTTAAAGCCACAGGCAAGGTGTGGATGGACGAAGACGTCCGTACCAAGCACATATATATGAGCAAAATAATGGATGTTACAAGCGATGACAGGATTGAGATATTGATGCCTTTTGAAAGAGGCAAGATAGTTCTTTTACCTGTTGATGGTGAGTACAGCATGTGCTTTTACTCAACTAAAGGCCTGTTCCAATGTTTTGCAAAAATTGTGGACAGATACAGATCTGACAATATGTATATTCTTGTTATGGACCTTACTAGTGAACTTAGTAAGCTGCAGCGCAGAGAATACTACAGATTCAGCTGTGCCCTTGAACTAAAATCAAGGCTTTGTTCAAAAGAGGAGCTGGAAGCCTTTGAGAAAAACCGAAAGTACCTGGTTGACCCGGGAGACAACCTTCAAAAAAGTGTCGTTGTGGACATTAGCGGAGGAGGACTTAGGTTTGTAGCAAACTTCCAGTATGAAGAGGGCAGTACCATTTATTGCGCTTATCGTTTGCCTGGCAGTTTAAACGATAAAGAGTATGAAATGATCTGTAACGTGTTGAAAGTACAGGAACTGGAAAGCAGGCCCGGATTATTTGAACATAGGATCCAGTACGTGTATATTGATGAGAATTCCAGAGAAGATATTATTCATTTTATCTTTGAGGAAGAACGAAAAATCAGAAAGAAGCAGACTTAATTATGAAAAAAATTATAAT
>CAMVJI010000102.1 GCA_947167765.1 uncultured Butyrivibrio sp.
CCTGCCAGCATGCAGAATGCTCCGGCATTGATCGGTGACTGCAAAAGCTTTGGGAAGCTTGATCTTACAAACATGTTAAGGAGCATCACAACTGTTGAGAACGCAAAGCTGCACCATACGCCAGCCTTACTTGTGCCTTTCCAGTAGAGTCCATAGAGGAACGGTGCAAGGAACGCTCCTGCAAGAGCTCCCCATGAAACACCCATGAGCTGAGCGATGAAGGTAACGTTCTGCTTGTACTGGATGATGGCGATAACAACAGAGATGCCAACGAATACAACTATGAGCGCTCTCATGATAAAGAGCTGTTTCTTTTCATTCATGTCCTTGATCACGTGACCCTTAAGAAGGTCCAGAGTAAGGGTCGATGAGCTTGTAAGAACCAGTGATGAAAGAGTTGACATGGATGCTGACAAAACAAGGACCACTACAATTGCAATCAGGATATCGGGAAGTCCTGAGAGCATTGCAGGAATGATTGAATCATATCCGCCTGCAGCTATGTCCACTCTGTCGGAAAAGAGCCTTCCAAAGCCGCCAAGGAAGTAGCATCCGCCAGCAACGATAAAAGCGAAAAATGTGGAAACGATAGTTCCCTTGGAGATTGCCTTCTCACTCTTTATGGCATAGAACTTCTGGACCATCTGAGGAAGTCCCCAGGTTCCGAGAGATGTAAGAATTACAACTCCAAGAAGGTTAAGTGGGTCAGGTCCGAAGAATGATGCAAAGATACCAGGAGTTGCTGATACGCTCTCATCGCTTATCCTTGCAAGACCGTCAAGGGCTGCGATAAATCCGCCCTGGCTGTTTAATACAGAACCGATAACTGCGCAGATACCGATCAGCATGATGATGCCCTGGATAAAGTCGTTGATTGCTGTTGCCATATATCCACCTGCGATAACGTAGATACCTGTAAGAACTGCCATAACGATAACGCACACTGAATAGTCAATACTAAATGCCATTCCAAAGAGTCTGGAAAGACCGTTATACAAAGATGCTGTATATGGAATAAGGAAGATGAATGTGATGATAGATGCTGCAATCTTAAGTGATCTTCCGCCAAATCTTTCTGCAAAGAACTGTGGCATTGTAGCTGAATCAAGGTGCTGAGTCATGATCCTTGTTCTTCTTCCAAGTATGACCCATGCAAGCAGGGAGCCTATAAGGGCGTTTCCGATTCCGACCCAGGTCGCTGCAATTCCATATTTCCAACCGAACTGTCCTGCGTATCCTACGAAGATAACTGCTGAAAAATAGCTGGTTCCATAAGCAAAGGCTGTAACCCAGGGGCCAACATTCCTTCCACCTAAAACAAAACCTCCAACGTCAGTGGCATTCTTACGGCAGATAAAGCCGATGGTAAGCATGACTGCAAAGAAAACCACAAGAAGTAACACCTTGATAATCATAAAAAATCCTCCAACAATTTTATTACTGTAACGCTTTAAATTTTAACGCTTTTATGTGGTGAAGTCAATCGAAATTAACGCCTTCGCCAATACATGATACAATAAAATGTAGTATTTTTATCTGCCATATACTGAATGTATTCGTATAAATTACAGACGGAGATCGACTTAATGAAAACAGCAATTGTATCAGGCCAGACCACCAGGATATTTAAGGACGTGCTCATGCCAACAGTTTACACAGTGGCCTCTCACGGTATCCCCATCACCGTTATAGGTCTTTTTCATGAGCAAAAAGTCATAGGTGCCCTTGCAGGTTTTGTAGAGGAAGGAAACTCTTTTACCATCGCCTCTCTTTTTGTAATCCCAAAGTTCAGAAGAATGGGCGGAGGAACAATGCTTGTAAAGTCTCTGATCAAGGTGCTGGAAAAAGAGCAGGTTCCACTTGCATTTCTCTCATTCCTGGAGGGTGACTGGGAATGGCAGACCTTTGACCCTTTTATGAAATCACTTGGTTTTTCAGAGTCACACGAATTTGAAAGGCTCTTTACCGCAAAGCTTACTGATCTTTATGACTACTTCAACGAGCCCACTGACGAAGTCCACATTGCAGGACTTACAGGGCTTTCAGGCAAAGATCTCAACAGCTTTTTTGACCACACAGCTCACCTTTCAATCGCCATGAAAGGAAGCGATCTGGCATCCTTTAAGATGAACCAGAACCTCTCTTTTTCCGCTATCACAAAAAAAGAGATCATGGGATACCTGCTCTGCGGACAGGTGTCAGGCAATAAGGATGCGCTCTTCATTATCTTCTCTTACAAGGCAGACAGAAAGATACTTGAAAACATATTTAAAAAGTTCATCTCCATCTGCAAAGAGAATTATAAACAAGGGGATGTTTCGGTTTATATTCCTGCCCCGGACATGCGCCTGGACGATCTGATAGGTGATCTTACAAAGGTTAGAAACATACAACACAATTACGTACTTTAAGCGAGGTATCATATGGAAGGATTTAAGAGCAAAACGACATATTCATCTCCAATAAACACTGAAGTAAAAGTGGAGGAAAAAAAGCAACTAAGTAATCCTCAATTTTTGGAGCCTCAAAGCGTTGACTCTCTTACAAAGAGCCTTGACAACATCAGTGAGATCAGTAAAGACAAGTCTGTACTTGATGAAGACTTCCTTTCAGAAAATGAGAGATTTCTGACCACCGGCAAGAATATTCTGGGCGAGGTAGATGAAAAAGAAATTGAGCTCTCTCCTAAAACCGCTGAAAAATATCTTGAGGATCAGGTCGATGACTCCGTTCGATTTACCAGGTACAGAAGTGAAGTTATCGATGATGCCATTGAAACCTATAAGAAGTCCAATCCCTTTGTCGCCGGTAATACCCTGCTTAATTTCAGCAGCAAAGTAATCAAAAAAGGAAAATTCAGTGAAAATGCAATTAAAGACGGAAAAAAACTCTTTCAGTGGTTAGACGATAGGTGGGTTGGTAAAAACAAAGAAATGTCAGATACAGAGAGTTCGTTCTATGAATGCCTTGGAAGAGAAAATACTCTTGACTTCCTTAAGGTTGACGGCATGTCTCTTAAAGACTTTGTCAAAAAGCAATATAACTACAATGGCGATGCTGTAGGCCAGACACCGCCTGAAGATATTTACTGTGCATACGTCGCCATGATACTAAGGCGCCAAAACCATTCCATAACCTTAGTGCGTCCAACATTTGATGGCAAAAAAGCCCAGGTTGAGATTAAATCACTAAACATAGCATTTCACAACACTAAAACCTGGGGACAGACCGGTAAGAATATAGTGGCGGCCGCAAGGAACAAACAGTATGAGGAGTACCATGAACTATCAAGCAAGCAGGAAAACATTTGGGAAACTGCCGCTGCTGTAAGCAGATCTGCAGGAAAAAAAGCCCTCCCCATGAAAGATCTTTGGGAACAAAAAAAGATACTGACTCGGGCTGGCAAGGGAACTCACAAAAACTACGATGATTTTGTTGCTTCCTATGACTCATTATTGGATAGCGTAGCTATTTTATGCGTTAAGCCTGATCAGGCCATTAATCAACAGGTGATCCGGGTTCTGGCATCTGAATCCCAGACAGTTATAAAAAAAGCGCAGGATTACCTGAAAGGGAAAAAGATGAATCTTGCCCGTCACTTTGCCGTTCAAAATATACTTGAAAGCGTTCAGGATCATGTAAAATACTACCAGGAACTTGAAAATAGCAGATTGTTCAAATCTGAAAAGACAACCGTTACAGTAAATGAACTGATCAATGATAATATCCAGCAGAAAATTGATGATATGAACTTTGAAACCGTCAAGTTCAAGGATAAGATGTCCAAAGAAGAGTTCTATACTAATGGAGGTGCAGTTCTTCACAGATATGTAACTATTGAAGAAGCAGATAAATACGTAAAAGAAGGTGGAGGAATGATCTGCGCCATTCCTGTGGAAGGCCAGCCTCTTTTACGTGAACTTCGTCCTTCTCTGCCAAAGACAGTCATGGCAGGCGATAAAGAAATTCCTTTCTGCAAAACCATGCAGTATATGTTTAAAGCAATTGCTGTTATTTTAGTAGATAAAAATGGTAAGATGTCCCCTGTTGAAAAAAAGCACGATGGCATGATACTGGAAGATCGTGTCGATCAGCTGCTTTCAGGTGACTTCGCCTCAATGAGGCGTGAAGTACGTTTAACAGCATATCAAACACTGGAAAAAGTATTTAAACCCATAATTAAAAATCTGATCAATGAAAACTATATGAAAGAAGGAAAACAGGTTGATTCAAAGCAGCTCTCTGATGAAGCTAACGAAATAATTGAAAACTATAAGACTATCTGCGTGAAATTAGAGAATCCGGTCAATCACAGCACTGATGTGAACTTTATGCGGTTCAGATTTCAATCTAATTTCCTAAAAACCCTCAACTATGACCAGTTCATGCAAAGGGAGGATATTCAAGAAATCCTGAGTTCAGATGAATTCACAGAAGATGATATAAAAGCCGTGCTTAATGATTTCAATAAAGACCTCAAGGCAACAGAAGAAGACCTTTGTAAACTTAGAAATCTTGACATGAAAACTGATGAAATTCCATGCATACAGACAAGCTATGCCAATGTTTCATTTTTCAGAAACATCCAGTCAATGTTTCTAAATAGAGAAATGGTTCCTTTGGAATTTGAAGTAAAAAACACCTCAAGGCATGATCCAAAAGCTTTTGCTGATTATATGGATAAAAATGTAGACAATATTATTATTGCCGATAATATGAATGTTAATGACGCAAACAAGCTTAAAGAAAATATCAAAACGCTTAAAGCTGAATTGGATAGCAGCCCAACATTATCGAAAAAAGGAAAAGAAATACTGGATGATCTGACTATTAATTATCGAAAATTCAACGGGCACCAGTCTGCCAGCCTCGCCTTAGTTAATGATTATTATATAACAGCAGAAACCACTGCCACTGAACCCGATCAGTTCATAAGCGCTCCACTTACCATGAATGGCTATATGGGACAATATCGTGCAGAAAAAGATGAACTAGAAGGATTTCACGATGAAAATGGCGTGGGACATAAAGCCAAAAGTTTCCAAAAATATCATCTTCACGACAACTACTTTAGCTATATAGGCAGTAAAAAAAGCGCGCTGAAAGCAAGGATCGCAACCATTTTGAAAACCGAGCTTGAAAAAGCAGCGGCTTTGAAATCCAAATGATGGCGTTTCGCCATGCACGCTCGAAATCGCCCTGCGATTCCCACTGTGTGCGCAGAAGTGCAACGAAATCGCAGATTTCTGCACTTCTAGTGTCGCTTGACGGCGTTCGCCGTATATCCAAAAACAAAAATGGTCCAGAGTACAAATAAATTTGACTCTGGACCATTCTTATTTTTGTCTGCATGGCTCACTTCACAACAATGTTTACAATTCTTCCTGGAACATAAATCTCTTTTACAATGGTCTTGCCCTCAAGCTTGTCAGCAATAAGCTCTTTTCCCTTGGCGATAACTTCGTTCTTAGGATCCTCTTTGCCGATTGCCAGAGTAGCCTTGACCTTACCGTTGATCTGAACAGCAATCTCAACTGTATCTTCTACGCACTTGGACTCATCATAGGTTGGCCATGGCTCAAATGCGATGGTGTTATCATGTCCAAGGATCTGCCAGATCTCCTCTCCTACGTGAGGGCAGATGCAGGACAGCATCTTGATGAAGCCTTCTGCATACTCTCTTGGGCAGCTTCCCTCTTTATATACAGCGTTTACAAAGATCATCATCTGAGCGATGGCTGTGTTAAAGCCAAGAGCCTCAAAGTCGCTGGTAACCTTCTTGACTGTCTGGTTGTAAACCTTATCAAGGTTTCCATTGTTTTCATCAACTACGTTGGCAGCTTCTGTAAAGAATGTATATACACGGTTGATGAACTTCCTTGCACCGGTAACTGCTGTAGAGTTCCATGGCTTTGATACCTCAAGAGGTCCCATAAACATCTCATAGAGACGAAGTGTATCTGCGCCGTAGTCGCGAACGATGTCACTTGGGTTAACAACGAACTCAGGGAAACGCTTACCCATCTTGATGCCGTTCTCACCAAGGATCATGCCCTGGTGTACCAGTTTCTTGAATGGCTCCTTAACTGGTGAAAGGCCGTTATTGTAAAGGAAACGGTTCCAGATACGTGAGTATAAAAGGTGTCCGACTGCGTGCTCAGGTCCGCCAACATAAAGATCTACAGGCATCCAGTGCTTTAAGAGCTCCTGGTTTGCAAACTCTTTGTCGTTATCAGGATCGATATATCTAAGGAAGTACCATGAAGATCCTGCAGAACCCGGCATGGTTGAAGTCTCACGAACGCCCTTAAGTCCGTTCTTGTCATACTGCTTCCACTCTGTCGCATTCTCAAGAGGAGCCTTGCCGTTCTTGCCCTTGTAATCTTCAAGCTCAGGAAGAACTACAGGAAGCTCAGAATCATCAAGGAACACAATACTGCCATCTTCCTTGTATACACATGGAACTGGCTCGCCCCAGTAACGCTGTCTTGCAAAGATCCACTCACGGAAGTGGTAGTTTACTTTTTCCCTTGCAACGCCCATATCTACAAGTTTCTTGGTAATTGCCTTCTTGGCATCCTCAACAGTCATGCCGTCAAACTCGTCAGAATTCATAAGGATGCAGCCCTTGCCAAGGTAGTCCTGCTTCTCAAAAGCGTGCTTACTTACATCAATTGTGCCTTCTGTGTTATTGATAACCTGGATTAGTGGAAGGTGATGAACCTCAGCGTACTCAAAGTCTCTCTGATCGTGAGTAGGAACCGCCATAACGGCACCTGTACCATAGCTTGCAAGAACGAAGTCACCAATGAAAAGAGGTACTTCCTTGCCGTTTACAGGATTGATGGCATATACGCCCTTTAAAGGACAGCCTGACTTGGTCTTGTTAAGATCTGTACGGTCAAGGTCATTTTTCTTAAGAGTTTCATCGATATAAGCCTGAACCTCATCAGGATTCTCAACACGGTCCATAAGGCTCTTTACGATCTCTCCGTCTGGAGCAAGAACCATAAATGTGATACCGTAGATGGTCTCGATACAGGTTGTGAAGATTGAGAACTCACCGCCGCCAACGATCTTGAAGTCAACCTCTACACCAGTTGACTTGCCGATCCAGTTTCTCTGGATCTCTTTTGTTGACTCTGGCCAGTCGATCTCGTTAAGGCCATCAAGAAGCTCCTCTGCAAAAGCCTGCTGGTCGATAACCCACTGCTTCATCATCTTCTTAACTACAGGGTATCCGCCACGCTCTGACTTGCCGTCTATAACCTCATCGTTTGAAAGAACTGTTCCCAGCTCCTCACACCAGTTAACAGGCATGTCGATGTGCTTGGCATATCCAGCCTCGTAGAGCTTTTTGAATATCCACTGTGTCCACTTGTAGAACTTAGGATCACTGGTTGCGATCATCTTGGACCAGTCATAGTCAAATCCAAGCTCTTTAAGTTGCTTTGAGAAAGTCTGAATGTTCTTTTCTGTAAATCCTGCGGGATGGTTACCTGTTGTAACCGCATACTGCTCAGCAGGAAGTCCAAAAGAGTCATATCCCATAGGATGCAAAACGTTATAGCCCTGCATACGCTTCATACGTGACATGATATCAGTAGCGGTATATCCTTCAGGATGTCCTGCATGTAGACCTACTCCTGATGGATATGGGAACATATCAAGCGCATAATATTTAGGCTTACTAAAATCCCAAACATCGGTCTTGAAGGTCTCATGTTCCTCCCAGTACTCCTGCCACTTTTTTTCAATCGCATGATGGTTATAAACTTCTGACATAACTTTTGCTCCTCTACTTATTAAAATAGTGCACGCACCTTAATTCACTAAAGATACATTATACAATATCGCTCCCTCATCAGCAAACAAATTACGAAGCGCTGATAAACTGGGACGCATACAGGTTATAGTAGGCTCCCTTTTTCGCCATAAGACTCTCGTGATCGCCCCATTCAAGGATCCCACCGTCGTCGATGAAAAAGATCCTGTCTGCATTCTTTATAGTTGAAAGCCTGTGAGCCACAACGAAGGAAGTTCTCTTTTTAAGAAGCTCCTCGATTCCCCTCTGGACCAGGATCTCGGTCTTGGTGTCGATGCTGGATGTGGCTTCATCAAGGATCAGGATCTTAGGGTCAGTTAAAAGAGTTCTCGCAAAGGCGATAAGCTGCCTCTGTCCATTTGAAAGTCCTCCGCCCCTCTCAGTTATCACCGTGTCATACCCCTTCTCCATCTTTTCAATGAAGTCATGGGCGTGAACAGCTTTGGCAGCTGA
>CAMVJI010000103.1 GCA_947167765.1 uncultured Butyrivibrio sp.
ATGAACATCCTTACGTTCTCAACACTCTTAATTCCGAGATACCCCTTTATCTCAGCCTTAAGCTCTTTTGCCTTTACTGCAAAAGGTTCCTTCTTCTCCACATAAACTCTTCTTACTGCGCTCATAATTTCTCCTTCCTTACTTTTGAAAAAAGTGCTTCAGGAAAACCAAAGCACTTTTCAAATCATTAATTATTTAATTCATCGGGCACTAATCCCTGCATGACGTACATAAGCTCTTTATCAATGGCCTCTTCTGTGATGCCAATGGTACCAGCTGTTATCTTAAGTCCCTCAACAACGTACATAAGATTGCGAGCACATCCAAGAGGATTCTCACAATAGAACTCACCGGTCTCAACACCGTTTTCAATTAGCTTTTCTACTATCTTAACTGCTGTATCAAACTGACGTTTAAGGGGATTATCAAGAGCAGCCGCCTTATGAAGTGTGAAGTACTCATATGTGGCAACTGTCAGATTGTTTTTCTTTCTAAGGATTTCTTTTTTCTGTTCCTTGAGGAAAAGAGCCAGCATGTCCCCGGCAGCTGCACTACCGGAAACAGAGGCAAGAACTGTATCCTCATCATCGGAATCATCAGACAAAACGGAAAGGAAAAGCTCATCAGTACTTGAGAAATAAAGATAAAGGCCTCCGCGACTGATCTCGCAGGCGTCCACGATATCCTTCATTGTTACATTCTTGAAGCCTTTTTCAGCAAAAACTGTTCTGGCCTTATCAATAATGTACTTTCTCTTCTGAACTGATTTCTCTCCCATTGATCCTCCACTCAACTTAGATTAGCGGTCTGTCAGTCTCTTGGCCCCAAAAACGGACTAACTCATCCATCTTTTTTACTACGTTATAAAGGACTCCTGTTTTAACACCCTGTGCCCACTTGGCACCCTTGCTCATGCCCTGAAGGATGTAGCATGAAAGGATTCCTGCAAGATCGTCCATATCTGTTATCTGGGCGTCCTGAATGAACATAAGCTCATCCTTGGGGGAATTAAGCCTGTTCCTGGAATATACATATACGTAGTTTCTGTCAAGCAAATTGGTGGTCTGAGCTGCCTTAACAAAGGCCAGAAGATTAGAATCATAAACAGGAAATGGCATCGACTTAAGATCGCTGTTTGAGTAGCTCTGAGCCACATCGTGACTTGTGTTTTCCTTAAGCCAGTTAAGATAAGGAGTCAGCTTGGAAAGCTCAGGACGATACCTTAAAACGATATCCTCAACACTGTTTTCATTGACACTTTTGTCATTTTCAAAATCCATTGAAACCCGCGCCTTTCCTGGCTTTACGCCATTTCATATTTTTGATTTTTCAGAAAAAAAGCTCTTAGTCCGAGCTCCAAAACATTATAGCAAGTACCTCGGCTGATGTCTAGAGAAAATCCAACTAATCAAAATCAATTTGTAAGGGCCTCTTTGGTGCTGTATGATTAATGAAAACAAAGGAAGTAGGAGCACCTCTATGCTGGAAAATTTCGAATACTACAAAGTCTTTTATCACGTGGGACGCCTTGGCAGCATCACCTTGGCGGCTAAAGAGCTGTCCATCTCTCAGCCAGCTGTGAGCCAGTCCATTCATCAGCTTGAGAGCGCTCTTTCCTGCACTCTTTTTCAGCGTACAGCCCGTGGAATGAAGCTAACCAGTGAGGGAGCTCTTTTGTACAGATATGTAGAACGGGGCTATCAGGAATTTGACCTTGGGGAAAAGAGACTTAAGCAGCTCCTTCATCTTGATGCGGGAGAAGTCAGGATCGGAGCCAGTGACATGACTCTTAGATTTTTTCTTTTGCCCTATCTTGAGAAATTCCATGAGCTGCACCCTGGTATCAAGGTCACAGTAACCAATGGACCAACTCCTGAAACCTTAAGTTACCTTGACAGGGATCTTATAGACTTTGGCGTTATCTCATCTCCTTTTTCAGAAAAAGAAAACTACGAGTTCCACGAGGTTTCTGAAATTGAGGATACCTTTGTGGCTGCCAGACGCTTTATCCAGTACAAGAACAAGATGATGGATTATAAGGACCTTGAGAGCCTTCCTCTTATCATGCTTGACGGTAAGTCCAGCACAAGAGACTATGTGGATTCATTTTTAAAAGACAATGGCGTTACCATTCAGCCGGAGTTTGAGCTTGCAACCAGCGACATGATCGTGCAGTTTACCTTAAGAAACCTTGGTGTTGGCTGCGTTGTGAAGAGCTTTGCAAAAGAATATTTAGAAAGCGGAGTCCTGTTCGAACTCCGCTTCAATAAGATACTTCCTAAACGTAATATTTGTGTTGTAAGTGATAAGTCAAGGCCTCTTAGCCTTGCTGCTTCTGAGCTGCTTAGGCTCATCCTTGGAAACGACGATCACAGGTAACACCTCAGTACTTAACGCCGAGAGCTCTGAGCTCATCCTCAACCTGGTCATAGGACTTAAATACGATACCATTCCAGCCAAGTCTCTTAGCTGTATCGATGTTTTCAGGTGTGTCGTCAATGAAGACTGTAGTATCAGCAGCAAGATCATATCTCTCCATAAGGAGCTTGTAGATCTCCTCTCCAGGTTTTACTACGTGGTCTTTGTAGCTTAGGATCCCGCCATCAACATAGTCCAGAAATCCCATAGCTTCCTTGCAGTTTTCAACAGCCATCTTGCTGAAGTTTGAAAGAACAAGCACCTGATAACCTGCTGCCTTTATGGCGTTTATCCAGGGAATAGTTCTTTCTCTCTTGGTAACTATATCTGTAAGGTCTGAAAATGCCTTTCTGATCTCGCTTTCAATCTCAGGATCGTTCTCCACAAAAAGATCAATGATCTCTTCTATAGATAGATTACCCTTATCAAATTCAACCCAGTCTTCACTAAATACAGATGCCTTGGCAATCCTGTCCACCATGTCGCTGTCAAAGCCGCGCTTTTCAATAAGTGGCCTCCAGGCAAAATCTACCAGCACGTTTCCAATGTCAAAAACGATGGTCCTTATTTTCCCTTCCGGAATCACATTACCATACTTGTCATGCATCCTGTTGCTGGTCATGGCATCGAGGGAAGCAACAGTATGTCTTCCTGTCAGTGCTCCGATGGACCAGATAAGAAGCCAAAGAACAATTGGCACTGCGATGGTTGCAGCCACGCAGGTGATGAACACGTTGTAGGTCTCTGGTGATCCTGTTAGGGCTTCGTACAAAAGTACCAGGTACATGCCTACCAGGATGATGATTCCGATCCATGCCAGAACTCTTTTATATACGGGAGTTTTTTCCTTATTATTGTTTTCCATAATATTCACCTATCTAAATTGATTCTTGCAAAAACATGCATATCATACACTAATTGCACGGATTAGGCAAATATCGCCTTCTTTTTCACCGGCCTTGTCCTGGCCGCAGGCGTTTATGGATTTATGTCAACCAGTTTAGTATGGATCAATTTTACTAGAGTGATGTAGTTTCAAAAAGGTTGCAGGAATTTTAAAAAAATTTTTTCAAAATATCACGAATGATTATTATGGCCACCACTCCTGTCAGGAAGTCTGCTGCCGGCTGAGCCAGCAGGATTCCGTTAAATCCAAAAAGCTTTGATAGCACGTAGATGGCAGCTAGGAAAGCGATGCCCTGGCGGGAAAGAGATAGTATCAGGGAGCCGGACGCGTTGCCCACCGCCTGGCATACACAGGTGGAAACCAGTGGTACTCCCACAAGAATGGAACTTAATTGCATGAAGCGGATCATAGAAGTTCCAGCTTCTACTACAACAGGGTCGCTCATGAAGAACCTGACAAGGAAAGGCGCAACAAAGAACAAAATAATTGCAAAGACTGTTCCAAGGCCAGCTTCGAATAGATATGCAAATTTAAGGATTCCTTTAAAACGATCTCTATCCTTGCTTCCAAAAGCATATCCAAACAGAGGCTGACCACCAAAGGCAAAACCAATCAATGTCATAAGTGAGATCATGTTGATCTTAAAGGCAATTCCCATGGCTGCTATGCACTCATTGCCATAGGGTTCAAGGGCTCTGTTGGTAACCAGCATTGCAAGAGAGTTCATGATGTTAGTGACAGATGCCGGGATGCCGATCTTTAAAACTTCGCCAACTTTCCCTGCTGAAGCGATAGCTCTTTTCACATCAAGGGTAACCACATGGCATTTCTTCTTAATGATAATAATGTATAAGACACAGTTCAGGACGTTGCTAAGGGATGTAGCCAGCGCTGCACCTGCTGCCCCCATGCCAAGGTCAAAGATAAAGATAGGATCCATGATCATGTTTGCAACGGATCCTGCCATGGCAGCCCACATACCCAGCTTGGCCAGGCCTTCAGTCCTTAGCTGATTGTTTGGAATCATCTGGAAAATGATAAATGGCGTGCCAAGAGCGATCCAGGTGTAGTAGGCAGATGCATGTGGCATGGAAGCCTCGTTTGCTCCAAGAGCCACCAGGATTGGATCACGGAAAAGAAGCATCACCGCCATGAACACTATTCCTGTAATGAAGGCGGAAAGCAGGCAAAATGCGGAAGCTCCGCCAGCTTCCTCATCCCTATGCTCACCAAGAAGTCTTGAAATAAGGGAACTTCCACCCAGGCCCCAGATATCTCCCATGGCTATGGATAGAACAAAAATAGGCGAGCATATTGAAACTCCTGCCACCAGATTGGAATCTCCCGTAAGGGAAATAAACCAGGTATCCACGAAGTTATATACCACTCCAAGGACCATAGCCAAAACTACTGGCACTGCAAGTTTTAAGTATGCCTGGGGTACAGGCGCTTTTTCAAACAGATCTCTTTCCATACAGTGACACCTCAACACTGACTTAGGGTTAACAAAAGCCCCCCGCGCAGGAACTTGCCTACGCAAAGGGCTTTCTTAGCATATTTTAAATTGTCTGATAATGAACCAGTAACCCCGTCCCCTGGGACCACCCTGGGTCATCAACCGTTTATGGTGAACTGTCCAATGAGCTTATTAAGACTCTCTGACTGCTCTGAAAGCTCTAAGGAAACAGCGCTTGACTCCTGAGCTGTAGCCGAGTTGTTCTGAACTACATTGGAAATCTGCTCGATACCCTTGTCGATCTCATCCATGCTCTGAGCCTGCTGTCCTGCAAGGTCTCCAGTTTCGATGATCATCTCTGTGATCTCTTCTACGCTGTGCTGCATAGCGTCAAGAGCCTCTGTAGTCTCAGCCACAACTGCGTTTCCATTACCGATCTCATCCATTGTATCTGCAATGAGCTGATGGGTGTTCTTGGCAGCCTCTGTACTTTGGTCTGCCAGTTCTCCGATCTGCTCAGCAACAACTGCAAAGCCTTTTCCTGTTTCACCAGCTCTTGCTGCCTCAATTGAAGCGTTGAGGGCAAGAAGGGATGTCTGCTTGGCAATGGCTTCAATGGTATTTGTAACCTGCTCGATCTCTGCTGATGCCTCTGTGATCCTGGTCATGGCATCTGTTACAAGGTGCATCTTTCTTGCAGAAAGTTCTGCATTGTCTCTAACTGATGTAGCCATGTTCTTACTTCTCTCTGCAACATCAGCAAGCTGCTTGGTCTGCTCTGTAATAGAGTTTACTGAAGCTGTAAGCTCCTGAACTGCAGCTGCCTGGTCTGTTGCGCCTTCTGCAAGGTCTGTAGCTCCCTGGGACATATTGGATGCTCCCTGGGATACCTGGCTTGAAGAATTCTTAACCTCAAGAAGTGTACTTGAGAGATTATCTGAAATATCTGAAAGGGCGCTGCTGATAGCTTTGTAATCACCTACATAAATGTCTTCGTTCTGTGAGCCTGTGGAGAAGTCTCCGGCAGACATTCTGTGAAGAGTATCATCAATGTCTTTTACAATGCGCTCAATTGTATCGGTTGATTCTGTAATATCGTCAGCAAGCTTTCCAAGCTCGTCGTTGGAATCTGTCTCAACGTGGATCTCAAGCTTACCCTTTGCCATGTCATCCGCAGCCTGTGAGATAGCCTTGATAGGTCCAAGGATACTCTTTGTAAGAGCTGTTCTTGCCTTAGCTGAATACATAAGAGCATAGATCACAACTATAAGCGAAATGATGGTCATTATGATAACTGCAAGAAGTGACATTGCGTATGCTCTTGCTGCACCTTCTTTTGCTGCGATACCTATCTCTTTAAAGTCCTTAACAACCACCTTTATAGCCTCATTGGTATTGGCTACATAGTATGCATAAATTTCTTCATGTGATGCTCCAGACTCAAACATACTGACAAGGGTATCATCCGACTTATCAATATCTTTAAGGTGATTATACGCATTTGAGAGGTCACCCTTATATACTTTACTGAGAGCATCCAGTCCATCATTCATCTCCTGGATCTTTTCGTAGGCACCTTCAAGCTGTTCCTGCCTGTCAGCCTCATCCTGAGCGTTCATAGCCCACAGATAATACTTGGCAAGAGCCTGGATAGTTATTCTTATTTCACCCTGCTGAGAATTTTGCTCATAGTATTTGTGATAGATATTTCCGAGATTGAAAAGAGCTATCACATCAATTAGCACAATTACCACGAAGACAGCTATAAGATTATTTCTAAAGCTCCCAAATACTTTTTTGAACTTATCAGATACGGATAAATTCCTGAAACTATCCCGTGAAAACTCATTCTGCTTATCTGTTTTAGCCATAGATAAACCTCCATAAATTTGGATTCATAAATATACATAACCTGCACCTTATATTTTATGCGAAATTTCGTCTATTGTGTCTAAATATTGTGTAAATTTATATAAAATTTCGGAAAATAAGTTTTCCTTATGTCTATTATAATAAATATTGATTTTACTTATGTGATGATTTAATGTATATTTTTCTGTGGAAATAATAATTGCTGCCAAAAGGCAGATGTTATGAGGAGGCTATTTTTATGGTAAAAGCTGTTGTAGGCGCTAACTGGGGCGATGAAGGAAAGGGTAAGATCACAGATACCTTGGCAGATAAGGCTGACGTCGTTATCCGTTTTCAGGGTGGTGCCAATGCAGGACACACAATTGTAAATAATTATGGTAAATTCGCACTTCACACAATGCCATCAGGTGTTTTCCATCAGAACATCATGAACATCATTGGCAATGGAGTTGCTTTTGATATTACCAAGTTCATGAAAGAGCTTAATGAGATCACTTCCAAGGGTGTTCCAATGCCACAGATCATGATCTCTGACAGAGTTCAGGTCATGATGCCATATCATGTGTTATTTGATACTCTTGAGGAAGCCCGTCTTGCAGGAAAGAGCTTTGGCTCAACCAAGTCAGGTATCGCACCATTTTATTCAGATAAGTTCGCCAAGATCGGTTGGCAGATCAACGAGTTCTTCCAGGAGGACTCAGTGATAAAAGAAAAGATTGCAAGAATTGCAGAGATCAAGGATGTTATCTTAGTTAATCTTTACCACGCAGATCCTATCGATCAGGAATCTCTTTTCAACCAGATAGTAGACTGGAGAGAGCAGGTTAAACCTTACATTGGAAACGTAGCTCTCTATCTTGATGAGGCTATCAAGGAAGGCAAGACAATCCTTCTTGAAGGTCAGCTTGGTACCATGAAGGATCCTGATCACGGAATCTATCCTATGGTTACAAGTTCTTCACCACTTGCAGCTTACGGTGCAATTGGCGCAGGAATCCCGCCTTATGAGATCAAGCAGATCGTCACTGTATCTAAGGCTTACTCTTCTGCTGTTGGAGCTGGAGCATTTGTATCTGAGCTCTTTGGAGATGAGGCTGAGGAACTTAGAAGACGCGGCGGCGACGGCGGCGAATACGGCGCAACAACAGGTCGTCCAAGAAGAGTTGGCTGGTACGACTGCGTAGCAAGTAAGTACGGCTGCAGACTTCAGGGCACTACAGACGTAGCCTTCACAGTACTTGACGTACTTGGCTACCTTGATGAGATCCCTGTATGTGTTGGCTACGACATCGACGGTGAAGTTACAACTGAGTTCCCTGTAACACACCTTCTTGAGAAGGCTAAGCCAGTATTCAAAACACTTCCTGGATGGAAATGCGACATCAGGGGCATCAAGAACTACGAAGACCTTCCTGAGAACTGCAGGAACTACATCGAGTTCATCGAGGGCCAGATCGGATATCCTATCACAATGGTAAGTAACGGACCTGCAAGGGACGACATCAT
>CAMVJI010000104.1 GCA_947167765.1 uncultured Butyrivibrio sp.
CGGTTTCAGAAGATGAGGGAAAAGTAAAACCTTCCTTCAGGGTATATCCTGACATAGACAAAGCGCCACTTGACTTTGACAAGGTATCAGAGGCTGCAGGCCCGGGTGAATTCTTAACAGGAGATGCCTTTGCAGTATATGAGGGCAAAAACGCTATTTTAAATGACAAGAGAGCATCTTTTGAAAAGGTAGATGATACCAGGTACAGGATTACTCTTCCGGGAAGTCTTGATGGCCTCTCAGAGATTTTTGCAAATATTTCCTACGAGGGAAATACCGCATCTCTTTACAAGGATGGAGAGCTTGTTTCTGACAATTTCTACACAGGACAGGACTTTGAGATAGGACTTAAGAGATTTTTTGATAAATATGGCGAAGGAAAAGAGATCTCTTTTGACCTTACGATAGAGCCTCTTAAAGAGACAGATGCCATCTATCTTCAGAACTGGCCACAGATGCAGGATGGAAAGGCAGATAGGCTCCTTGATGTACATTTAACAGCGTTACATATTATCGATATTTCATAATTTACTTATTTGACGTATAATAGTGTTATCGGAATTTTGCGCTCCGATAGCACTATTTTGTTTTTTACGTCCCGCACGCTTGGGATTTTGGGGAAAGCCTATGCTTGATAGCGAGATCACCATGACCTATTCAGCTATCCTTCGTAATAAGGAAGGCAAGAAGGTCATAAGAGTACAATTTGAAAGAGAAGGAGAATCTGGCAGACAAATGGCTGAGGGTGTTCTTCCTGAGGGGACCATCCAGAGACAAAGTGGGTTTTCCGATGAAGAGATCAGAGATCTGGAGGAGTATCTGAAAAGAAGCAGCGACGATATTTTTTCCAGAGCAAAAGAGATAAGCAACCCTCTTAAGTGGCTCTGACCTGAATAAGCCGGAGGCGGCGCATGCATTATATTTTTTACTTTGATATCTGCGCTATTTGCATATTACTTACAATAGCAGTTGTCTCTCTGTCCAGAAAGCTGGTACCAGCCTACAGGCAGAGAGCTTATGCTATGCTTTTTTTGGCTGTTTTTACAGCTTCTTTGGCAGAGCGGTGCGAGACATATCTTCAGATGAAGCCAGTTTCAGCTTTCTGGTATCATCCACTTGAGATGTTCTTTGGCTCTGTCTATTTTGTTGCCCATCTGGGGTCTGGATTCTGCTATCTTATCTACATCCTTTCAGTTCTTGATATATATGTGGATATCCGGAAAGTGCCTGATTTTTTGACGGTAATGCTTGGACATGTGATAGGCGTAGTGCTGGTCATCATAAATTTATTTGTTCCAATCCTGTTTAGTTATGATCAAAATGGCCTGTATCACAGAGGACCTCTTATCGTCATGTACTATATTCTTGCTGCCTATTACATGGGTTATGGCTGTCTTATCCTGTTTAAGTATAAAAGGTTCATGCGAAACAGGACCAAGATGGTGATCCTTTCCTATGTTGTGCTTGTAGTTACCGGAGTTATAGTACAGTTCTTTTTCCCAAATGTTCTAATCGAGAATCTCATGAGTGCCCTTTCCATTACGCTGGTTTATATCTCCCTGCAAAACCCAAGCGAGATGGTAGATGACAGCCTCAATATCCTTAACAGAAAAGCTTTTCTTGAAGGCCTTGATATAAAAACTGACAGAAATAATGCAAACAGTACTATCTTTGTGACAATAGATAATATCAGAGCTCTGAGCGATGAGATTGGTTATGCCCAGGCTCTTAGTGTCATGAAAAAGATAGCAGGTTACTTAAAGAGTGTCGGCAGAAAAGAGTATGGGCTTCAGAGCTATGCTTACAGATATTCAGACTATGTTTTTGCGGTGATCATCCACTCCACAGATTCTAAGAGGATAAATGCTCTTTTAAATAAAATTGCCTTAAGACTTCATGAGCCCTGGGAGTTTGCCAACATGTCCATCAGAGTAGAGGGACACTGTTTTTTGATCAATTATCCAAGCGATTACAGGAATGCTGCTGAGCTCATAACCAAGGTGGATGCTGTAATTGACAGCATAGAGCTTGAAAAAGATGTGATAGTTGATATTCATAAGAGCGGTATTGATGAGCTGACGCAGGTAATGGACTATGACGTTCTTGCAAGAAACAGCATTGATAAAAAGTCAGCATTTGTAAAGTTCCAGCCTATGCTGTCCAAGGTTTACAAGATCAATTACTGTGCGGATGCCCTTTGTTTTTTCACAGATGAGTATGGCAATGAGATCGACATGAGAGGTCATATTCCTGATACCAGAGTAACTCAGACGCTTCTTGAGACGGATGAGTTTGTATATCGAAAAGCCTGCAGAGCGCTGGCTTTCTGGAATGCTGGAGATAAGAACGGCAAGTACAGGGCAATTGTTGGTATGAGCCAGGGTGAGATATCAAGAAATGATCTGCTCCGCCGTCTTAAAAAGATCATCAGAGAAGAGAGGGCAGAAGCTTCCTGGATATCCTTAAAGCTTACTGAGACCACTGTATCCACCATGAATTCCGTAGCTGAAAGAAACTTAAAGCTCCTTGGTGAGATGAAGTGCTCAATAGTTGTTGATAAGTTTGGAAGTGGATATGGAGACCTTGATAAGATCCTGGCACTTCCTGTAACTCAGGTGAACCTGGACCATGATATCCTGATAAAGGCCGGAGAGTCTGAGCTTATGTTCAGGGTGGCATCAGGAATAGTTAATCTTTTCCATGACATCAGCATTTTTGTTGGTGCTACTGATGTTGCTTCAGAGAAGGAAAAAGAGACTGCTGAGAAGCTTGGCTGTGATTTCCTTATAGGAGATTATATGGGAAGACCTATGAAGGACAGCTCTTTTGTGAAATATATCGACGCCTATTTTGAAGAGGGATAAAGATGGTTTTTGGCATGGACCCCTACAATTACAATATATATTTCTCCATCGCATCCTTACTGATCGTGCTGGTTGCGTTTGTTATCAATGCCTCAGAAGAGGCCTATGATAACAGGCAAAAGCAGATATTTGGATTTATCATTGCGGATGCGGTGCTGCTGAACCTTGCAGGACTGTTCCATAGCATGTGGATGAACGTTGAGGTGGTCCACTCTGCATTTACGCCAGAGTTTAACAATATTATCCTGGTAGTGGAGAAACTCTGCGCTTACACAATGGCTTATCTTTCAATGCTCTACATGCTCTCGATCTACAGGATTGAAATTGATAAGTTTTGGAAAAAAGCTATCCTGTTCATGCCACAGGTGTTTGTGCTGATCTTTTTTATGAGCGGTTTTGTTTCTGATTTCTTCTACTATATCAATGACATTGGTGATTTACATTACAGATTTCCTCAGGGGATTACAGTTGGAATTGGGCTTTGGATCTACTTCCCCTTTGCTTTTTATCTGTTCATCAAATATGCAAAAGGAATGAGCACTGAAAAACAGGTATCAATAGTAGTTTACTTCTTCCTTATGCTTATTTCTGTTCCGTTGCGTTTTCTGACAAGATCCACGTCACTTTTTGAGTTTGCGGTATCTTTGTCAATTCTTTTGTGCGTGTACACCTTCCAGAATCCCAGCGAGTTTGTTGACAGCCAGTCAGGGGCAGGAACAAGAAATGCCCTGGACTTCATAGTGGGTAACAACCTTATCCAGAAGAAGATGTTTACGGTATTTGGCGTATATATTGAAAGACTAAACGCAATCACTGGCGGTCAGTCTCTGGAGGCTGTGTCAGAGCTTTTAAATCAGATAACTGCTTATCTTAAGCAGATGAGTCAGGACGGTCATATCTTTTTTACAGACGACGGAAGTTTTCTACTGGTGTTCCCTGGAGTTGACCCGGACGACCAGCTTATAGAAAAGGCTGCAGAGCAGATCAGAAAGCGCTTTAAGGAGAGCTGGATCATCAATGATGAGGAAGTAAGGCTGGTTGAGCACCCTTATGTTATTGGATTCCCTGATGAGATCGACACCCTTGATAAGTTCAATGAGGTAAGAGGCGTCATCAATAAGGCGATACTTCGTCATAACAAGGATGTACTTAGGGTTTCTGACCTTAACCTCAAGCATGTAGAACACGACAAGAAGATAGATTCCATAGTAAAAAGAGCTCTCGATGACGGACTTTTGGAGGTTTACTACCAGCCTATCTACAATCCTGAAAAGGGGAAGTTTGTATCCTGCGAAGCTCTGCTAAGACTTCGTGATCCTCACCTTGGATTTATCTCTCCTGCAGTATTTATGCCGGTGGCAGAAAGAAATGGTAAGGTCATCGATATCGACGCCTTTGTTCTTGACAGCGTATGTAAGATGATCTCTGAATCTGATGCTATGGCCCATGGCCTTGAGTATGTGGAGGTGAACCTTTCTGTTGTTGACTGTATCCAGGCCAACCTTGCAGACAACATTTTAAAGACCATGAACAAGTACGGCATCGATCCTGATCAGGTTAACTTTGAGATAACTGAGACCTACTCTGAGGGTATTTCTTCTGCAATGGATGCCAACATAGAAAAGCTCTCTGCACAGGGCATCAACTTCTCGATGGATGATTTTGGAACGGGCTATTCCAATATGGCAAGAGTCGCTTCTCTTCCAGTCAAGATCTTTAAGCTCGACAAGAGTATTGTCCAGTCAGCTTTTGAATCAGAGACAAACTACATGGTCATGATCAATATCGTCAAGATCATCAAGTCTTTGGGAAAAGAAATCGTGGCAGAGGGAGTTGAAACAGAAGAACAGGCCAAACAGATCATCAGAGTTGGCTGTGATAACATCCAGGGATTCTTCTATGCAAGGCCTATGCCAATGAGCCAGTTCCTTGAGTTTTTGAGGCAAAACAACCATTAATAATACGTTGCCAAAAAAGGCGCTAATATAGTACAATCTATCAGTGTGTCGCCCATTAGTGACCTAAAGAGCGTCACACTGGATTTGTATTAGGAGGATAGTTTTATGTCACTTGTAAAAAAACCTGTAACCGGTATGAAGGATATTCTCCCGGCTGAGATGCAGCTTAGGGATTATGCAATAGGCATTATTAAAAAGACCTATGGCGAGTTTGGATTTACATCCATTGAGACCCCTGCAGTTGAGAGTCTTGCCAACTTAAACAGCAAGCAGGGCGGAGAAAATGAGAAGCTCATCTTCAAGGTAATGAAGAGAGGCGAGAAACTCAATCTTGAGACAGCTCAGAGCGAAAATGACCTTGCTGATTCAGGTCTTCGCTATGACCTTACAGTTCCTCTTGTGCGTTTTTATGCTGCACATCAGGGAGAGCTCCCTTCTCCATTCAAGGCACTTCAGATGGGAAATGTATGGAGAGCAGACAGACCTCAGAAGGGAAGATATCGCCAGTTCATGCAGTGCGATATTGATATTTTGGGAGAGGCTTCCAATCTTGCAGAGATAGAGCTTATCCTTGCAACTACAACAACTCTTGGAAGGCTTGGCTTTGAAGATTTCAAGATCAGGATCAATGACAGGCAGATACTTAAGGCAATGGCTGCTTATAGCTCTTTTCCCAAGGAGCGCTACGACGAAGTGTTCATAACTCTTGATAAGATGGACAAGATCGGAATTGATGGCGTATCTGAGGAACTCTTAAAAGAGGGCTTTGATAAGGCATCAATCGACAAGTACCTTGACCTTTTCAGAGCAGCTGAAGGAAAAGAAGGACTTGAAGGTCTTAAGGTTATCGCAGATATGCTTGGAGATTTCCTTTCGGATGAAGTAAGGGAAGGCCTTTCAGAGATCATCGCATCTGTAGATGCAACCAAGACTTCAAAATTTGAGATGGTATTTGACCCTACTCTCGTTCGTGGAATGAGCTACTATACAGGAACTATCTTTGAGGTTTCAATGCCACAGTACGGCGGAAGCTGCGGTGGCGGCGGAAGATATGACAAGATGGTTGGCAAGTTCCTTGGACAGGACACACCAGCCTGTGGCTTCTCCATTGGATTTGAGAGGATCATCATGATCATGATGGACGAGGGCTTTAAGATTCCTGGTGAGAGCGAAAAAACTGCATTCCTTATTGAGAAGGGAATTGGCGGCGACAGACTTTCTGAGATTATTAAAGAGGCTCAGGAGGAAAGAGCTTCAGGGAAGCAGGTTCTTGTGGTAAGGATGAACAAGAACAAGAAGTTCCAGAAGCAGCAGCTTACTGATCAGGGCTATACAGACTTTAAGGAGTTTTATTTAAATCCTCTTAGTTAATGGAAGGAGATCTGTCAGTTGGACATACATGTGATCAGGATAATAATCCTAGTGGTGCTGGTTCTTCTTTCTGCATTTTTCTCATCTGCAGAAACCGCCCTTATGACCTGTAACAAGGTCAGGATGAAAGCTCTTTTCGATGAGGGCAACAAAAGGGCTGGCAGGGTACTTGACCTTACCGGGGATATTCAAAAAGTCCTGTCTGCGATTCTTATTGGCAATAACATAGTAAACCTAAGTGCATCTGCCCTTACGACTGTGCTTGTAACGGATATGTTTGGCAGCTTCGCAATAGGTATTGGAACCGGAATACTTACTCTGGTGGTGCTTATATTTGGAGAGATCGTACCTAAGACCATTGCAACAGCTTACGCTGAGAATATGTCTTTATGGTATTCGGGAGTTATTTCTGTGCTGCTTTTTGTGATGACGCCCTTTAGCTTCATCATCAATGGCTTTGCTACAGTGGTCCTTAAGATCCTCAATGTAGATACAGAAAACCGCAAGGCCATGACTGAAAACGAGCTTAAGACCTACGTGGATGTAAGCCATGAGGACGGCGTAATTGAGAGCGGTGAAAAAGAGATCATCTACAACGTGTTTGATTTTTCAGATGCGGTGGCCAAGGACATCATGATCCCAAGAATAGACATGTCCTGTGTCAGCACTGAGGCTGATTATGGCGAGGTCATGAAGATCTTTAAGGAGAACATGTACACCAGGATCCCTGTGTATGAGGGCGGAGATCAGGACAATATCATTGGACTTATCAACGTAAAAGACCTTATCCTTCTTGAAGATAAGGAAAACTTCAAGATCAGCGATCATTTAAGAAAAGCTTATTACACCTATGAGTTTAAAAAGACAGCTGACCTTTTGGTAGAGATGAGAGAAAAGTCTCAGAACGTTGCATTCGTGCTTTCTGAGTACGGCGCAACAGTTGGAATGATCACCTTAGAGGACCTTCTTGAGGAGATCGTAGGTGAGATCAGGGATGAGTACGATCTTGACGAGATCAACCTCATCAAGAATATAGGCGGAAGAAGATACCTTGTAGAAGGTAACATGAAGCTTAGCGATATTAACGATGAGCTTGGAACAAGCCTTGATTCTGAAGACTATGACTCAATTGGCGGTCTTATGATAGAGGCTCTGGACAGACTTCCGGGATATGGAGAGACAGTTACATTAGATGACGGTACAACCCTTACAGCCAGAGGTATAAAGGGCAACAGGATCACCAAAGTCCTTATCACTGTTAATTCTGCTCCGGAAGAAAAAAACCTTTAACTTATTAATATTTTATGATATACTGAATCGACGTAAATTAAACTCGAAATGCACGTTTTTAGCATATTCAAGTAGGAGGCAATATTATGAAGCATGTTAAGTCATTAGTAACAAGAAACCTTAAGGAGTCAATGAAGAAGGGCGGATGCGGTGAGTGCCAGACATCATGCCAGTCAGCTTGCAAGACTTCTTGCACAGTAGGAAACCAGAGCTGTGAGCAGCTTAACAAGTAAGGTTTTCCGATAATTTAAGCAATCAATTGGGGCAGCGACCCAGTATGGTCGCTGCCTATTTCTTGTCAAAGTGACAAGAATGTACTTTTAGTTAGGAGTTTTTTTATATGGTTCACGCATACAAGAACGGCGGCTACAACATCGTACTAGATGTCAATTCCGGATCAGTACACGTTGTTGATGACGTTGTTTACGACCTTGTTCCTGTTGTAGAAAAGATGCTTGTTTCCTATCACGGAACGGCAGCAGCTACTGACACTGACAAGGAAGGGGATGAGGACTTCCAGAAGCTTTTCAATGAAGTAAGTGGAATGTCAGATATCTCATCCAAATACTCTTCTGAGGATATAGGAGAGGCCATTTCAGAAATACTGGAGCTTCGTGCTTCAGAAGTTCTTTATACAGATGATGTATATGAGAATTATGTAGATGATT
>CAMVJI010000105.1 GCA_947167765.1 uncultured Butyrivibrio sp.
CAGCAGCGCTCCTTGCTATTATTCCTATGATCATCATATTCCTGATCGCCCAGAGGCAGATCATGGAAGGAATGATCGAGGGTGCGGTGAAAGGCTGATGAGCAGAGCACTTAGCGAGGTCTTCTCGAGCTTAGTGCGAGCCATGGGTGAACACTTGGCGAGGTTTTATCGAGCCTAGTGAGAATCCCAGAGAGAGACAAATCCTCTTTATTTCATATGTACACATTTAAAAAAAGGCCCCTGCCGGATCGACCACCCGGCAAGGGCCTTTGAATTTCTGTATTATCTATATCATCCAGTAATGGAAGCAACTGCAGCAACTCTGACAAATGCCAGCTCACCATGTCTTGTCATGCTTACAACTACATGATCCTGACGAACCTCAGTTACAGGAAGCTGAACCCATGAATTACCCTGTTTCTGATAAACTGCAATGGTATCACCATTCTGAACGCCAGCCACATAGAAGTTTACCTTAGCTGTCTTAAATGCAACACCTGGTGAACTTGTAGCTATACAGGAAAGAAGTGTTCCACCAACTTTTCCAGCGTAATTAGCTGCGGATGAAATAACTCCTGAGCTGGGAGCTGTGATCGTGAATGTAGCATTACTTCTGCCGCCGTTGATCTCAATCTTGCCACCCTGATATGTCATTGTTCCGCCAAAGTTTACATAGTTTGAATTGCTTGGTGTTGGAGCAGGAGCAGGTGTGCTTTTTCCACCACCGCCACCGCCTTTATTAACGATGATCGTCTGTTTAGCCTTAACAGCCTCAGTAAGAGCTGCAATCTGCTTTTCATATTTGGCATTCTGCTTTTTCATTTCCTCAAGTTCTCTGAGGACATCTCCAATAGAAGGAGAACCTTCAGAGTTTGTACTTCCTTCTGATGCAAATGCACATAAGGATGAAGAAATAAAGATCACACAACAAAGAGTAAGAGCTAATATCCTTTTCATTTCCACGCCTCCATACTTTCTTTTTTGTTTGATTATTATCATTATTATATATGATGTCAGAAACCTATGGCAATCTGACCAATCACCAATCCTCTTCCGGATCAGAATAATCAACAACTCTGTCTATGGTTCCCCTTGCATCTCCTACAAGACATCCCACAACAACCAGCTGCTTGGATGGATCATGAGCATCCCTGGTAGTAAGAGTGATAATAAAGTTCTCAGGGCTTACTGCCCCTTCCCATCCGGTCCTTATCATCTTGTTCATGCTCCTGGCGTTGTCTATTTCATCTAAAAAAGCCTGACACCCGGATGCATAAGTGAAATCATAGGTTTCAAGGAGCCTTGTGTCATTTCTTGAAAATGCAGCATACACATAGTAAACAAGCGCATTTCCATCTAAATATAAGTAAATATACTCGTGCTCATCGAAGTATTTTTTGTCCAAAAACTTCTGAAGATCAGCAAACATTGTGCCATCTTCCGGAGATGATCCATGGAGCACCTCGTTAAAATCACACATGTTCGTAAGATTAGCGCACTCAGTGTATATGGCGCCCTTAGGATCTTCCTGCCTCCATGCATTGTGGGTCATGTAAAAAGAATCATCACCCTCCATGTTCTGACACACAGGATAATCAATAGCTGTGCCAGGAACATAGATCCAGGCAAAAATATCACCATTTACTTCTTTGAGTTTACCAAAGTCCACGTGAGAATCTTCAGCATTCTCATTCCTTGAGCCTGGCTCCGGGATTCCTTCATCTTGCGAAGAAGTCCTCCCACATCCTGTAAGGACACAAGCCATCACAAGAGTCAGAATACAGACAAAAAGCGCAATCTTATCTATGTAGTTATTTCGGCATAAACTTTGCATTTATTTAGCCCACATAATCAACTTTTTCATAAAAGGTATCAATTATAGTATTGTAAAGGTCCTCATCATCAACGATAAACTCTTCAAATTTACCGGTTTTCTGAGTCTTACCCTTTATTACCCTGATGTCAGATGGATCAAAGCTATAGCTGGTAATATATGGAGCCAGATAGCTGATCTCATCTACAGAAATGTTTGTGACCATCATGTCGCTGACAGATTTGAAAAGATCTACAGCAAAGCCCGGATCTTCAGAGCTCTTTTCTCTTACTGCCTTTATAAAGCCGTTGAGATACTGTTTCTGCCTCTCCAGTCTGGTATCGTTGGAGCCGAAAAGAGATATATCTCTGGTCTTGATATAGTGGAAGGCCTGCATTCCCTCAAGGTGAACCTCAGCTCCCTCTTTCAGGCTCTTATCCCACTTGGTCAGATCCTCTAAAACTGTGACATCAACGCCTCCAACCTGATCATTGATAGTAGGAATGGCGCTCATATTGATGGCAACATATCCGTGTATTGGCAGCTGATAAAACATATTTGATACGGCCTTGACCTGGTATTCACAGCTCTTTTCCATACCATCGCCAAAGGCGTGCTGGGCAGCGATCTGAGCCACCATTGTGGTTTGGTATCTTCCGTACTCATCGTAGAAATCCACATCTGTCATGGAGTTTCTGTTTATACCTATTACCTTGATCTCACTCTGCCTTGGATCAAGAACCAAAAGGAACAGTGCATCTGCCTGTCCACCCTGATCTCCTTCAGGTACTGCTGTCACTACTTCGTCTGTCTTGTCGATTCCCATAATAAGGAATGTAGTGATGTCTTCATTGTAATCGTACACTTCACCGTTGTATCTGACCCAGTCTGATTGCCAGGTGGTGCTTTGGCCTTCTGGCTGCACGTCATAGTCACTTCCCGCCATCATAGGCGTACTAGTAGCGGATTTAGCGCTGAGATTCGATTTTCCAAACATCCTCACCATCTCAAATCCCACAAGTCCAAGGACTATAAGCGTCATTAGACTCGCCCAGATAATGAGGAAAACGCTTCCCTTTCCCCGCATATTATCTCCTTAGTTACCTGTTGTTGTATTCTGCGCATCTGTCGTACTGGTCTCAGAAGCTGCGGCGCCTTCGCTGGTAGCACCTTCGCCCTCAGCAGCTGGAAACAGCGATGGCACTTCCCCGCCGTTTTCACCATCCATGGCGCCTGTCATATCTGGAAACATGCCATCCTCCATGGTATCTGAAGAATCGCCGTTATTATCAATATCTGCTATGTCAGCGGGAAAAACTCTTGACTGCTTGGTCACATTACCTGAAAGGTCTGCAACAGCATAATATACAACCGCAGTTTCTTTTTCCCTGTTAAGAACTACCTTCTCTACAACAATCCTGCGGGTAAGATCCCCATCCTTGGCATCGAAAGCCGCAACCCCTGCCTTTAAGTCGTTATCAGTGGTTTCTGAATCATAGATCATATCCACTGAAGAAAAACGAAACTCCGGGGCAATGCGGTCACTTCTGCCATAGGCTACAACGGTCAGAAAGATCAAAACGCCGCTCAGTATTGAAAAGAATATTCCA
The DNA here is from genome assembly GCA_947167765.1 of uncultured Butyrivibrio sp. Lineage (GTDB taxonomy): Bacteria > Bacillota > Clostridia > Lachnospirales > Lachnospiraceae > Butyrivibrio. Next base: position 3,424 of record CAMVJI010000105.1, read on the forward strand.
AGAATATTACCTCTCATCAGTCTCTCCCATTAGTCCTTCCTTGTGACGCCTGCCAGATAATTAAGCTCATCCAGGTCATCGTCATCAGGTTCTATATCTGCTACGGTGCTAGTTGGCCTTGGAGACGATGGAATGTCAGCACCGTCTTCGCCATTTCCGTAGTATTTTCCATAATATTTGCCGTAATACTTGCCATAATAGCTGCCATAATGGCCATAATAGCCCTTACCGGAGATGTCTACCTTATTAAGGACAACACCCAGCATCTTGGCGCCGGCTTTATCAAGCTGATCCTTTACCCTCTGGGCAAAGCGGTAGCTTATGGCGTTACTTTCTATTACCATAACTGTGCCATCGCACTGCTTGGCAACAACCGCTGCATCAATAACGCTTCCAAGAGGCGGCGTATCAATGATGACATAGTCAAAAACCTGTTTCATGTTCTCAAGAACTTTTCCAAATATCCTGCCGCCTAAAAGCTCACTGGGGTTAGGTGGCACAGGTCCTGCAAATACCACATAAAGGTTTGGCGTGTCAGTTTCGCATATAACGCTGGAGAGACGCTCTCTTCCTACGAGGCAGTGGGTGAGGCCAAGCCTTACAGAGCCTGTTCTGTATCTGCCCACAAGTACCGACTTACGCATGTCTGCATCCACAAGAACAGTCTTTTTACCTGCCTCAGCAAAAGCTCTTGCAAGAGCCATGGCAACTGTTGTCTTACCTTCACCCGGAGTGCAGCTGGTGACGGAAATAACCCTTACATTCTGTCCTGAGAACTCGATGTTGCTTCGAAGGGTCTTATATGCTTCTTTTATCTGATAGTTGTTTTCAGCCTGGCTGAAATGGAGTTTCGCGCTCTGCATGTGATCTCCTTACTTCTTTTTCTTATCAGACTTCTTGGATTTCTTTTTATCAGTTTCTTCAGTAGTTAAAGGAACCAGAGCCAGCGTGCTAAGTCCAAGGTACCTCTCTACATCATCATTGCTCTTAATTGTGTCATCGAGAAGGTATCCCAGGATAACAAAGAATGCCACCACAACTGCCCCAAGGAAACCTGAAATAACTGTCCATCTTGCAACGGAAGGTCCCGCCTTCTGGGTGGGAACATTGGCTGTCTCTGCCACGTTGATGGCGTCGATATCCATAACGTTAGTGATGTGTTCACTGGCAACTTCTCTGATACAGTTGGCTATCTGCATGGCCATCAAAGGATCTTCATCCCTGGCTGTGATCGCAACAATACGGGTGTCAGATGGGGTGTCCACCTTAAGAACATCTGAAAGGTCCTCATAGTCCATGTCCACAAGGTTGAGCCTCTGGATAACCTCCTCAAGAACGTACCTGCTCTTAATTAGCTCCGCATAGTCCTGGGTCAGCTGCGTAGATATCTGCACGTCTGAATAGGTGACCGTCTGGTTTTCCTCTTTATTCAAAATGTAGATCTTGGTGGTTGAGTCATACACCGGATGAAGTACGAACTTGCTGACAAACAGTCCTGCCAGGGCAAAAAAGATACCGGCGCTGATAATAAGAAACGCCCGCCCCAGAAGTACCGCAAAAAGTTCCCCAAGATTAATTTCAATGATGTCGTCCCTATTTCCCATAGGTTGCTCCCGTTATTAGTGTCAGCCTTGGCGCTTTAGCAAGGCTCTATATCTGTTCATTTCGGATGACATTTGCCGCATTCAGGAAAAAGAGCCTGTCAGCATAGTCACTTCCAAATTTTCTCTCTACATATCTCCTGCAATCAGAAAGCTTGGGCGCTCTCTTTTTTGCATCGTGGGCATCCGATGCCACAAAGTGCACCAGTTCATCCTTTAAGATCTTCTTACAAAAATGTCCTATTCCAAAGCCGTAGTCTCCCATGATACTGGAGGCGTTGACCTGAACAAGGCATCCCAGGCTTGTAAGGTCTGAAACTCTTGCAGGGTGAGATACTATATCGCTGTACCTCTCAACATGGGCAATTATAGGAATGTACCCTGCCCCCTGAACCCTGTATGCCGCATTTTGTATGGACTTCCAGGTAGCTGTTGGATGAAACTCAACAAGCACGTAGTCAGACCCTGCCAGCGAACATATCTGGCCATCTATCAGCTCATCCATAGTCTCATCGCTATAATATATCTCATTTCCGGAAAAGAGCTTTACCTTAATGCCTTCAGCCTTGGCAGCCTCATTTAGCTTTTTCCTGTAGGCTACGTTGTGCTCCGGACTTACGTTGTGGTGCATAGGCTTGTGGTGCGGCGTAAGTATCATGTGGGTGATGCCTTCCTTTTCAGCAATCCTTAGCATCTCCAGACTGCTTGCCATATCAGGCGAACCATCGTCCACCCCAGGCATCACATGACAATGTATATCTATTGTAGGCTGCATAGTGCTCCCAAATTATCACAATATTATATGAATGTCGGAGGGCCGACATCTCAAAAGAATACAAAATTACACAATAATTATACACCAAAAAATGTACTATTCCAACATCGTGTGGTATTATACAAGAAAAATACCATATCTTGAAAAATAGGGAGGAAAAAGAATGCTTCCACAAGATCCTGTCATGCTTCTAAGCTACATAAACACACAGCTTAGGGACAACTATGGTAGCCTTGATGCCCTGGCAGATGGGCTTGATATTTCAGAAGAAGAAAAGAAGGCTATTACAGATAAACTTGCATCTATTGGGTATGTATATAGTGAAGAGAGTAACCAGTTCAAGTAAAAAAAGATGAGGCAGTGTCTCATCTTTTCTTTTTCTTGCCACTTGATTGTTTCTGTCCGCCAGATAGTTTCTTACCTGTCTTTTTTGCTGGTTTCTTAGCTACGCTGTAGCCAAACTTGCCAAGCTTTTTCCCAAGCTCAAAGTACTCGCCATGGGAGTAGGCCACAAGGTCTGTTGCCCCAAGGTCAAAACGGCCTTTGTCATCCATGTACCTGTCGTCAACTGTGACGCACAGTACATCTGCAATGATCATGTCGTGGCTTCCAAGTTCCAGGATCTTGTTAACCCTGCATTCAATGTTTACAGGGCTCTCTGCGATACCAGGACATGAAACCTTCCGGGATTCCTGGGGCGTAAGATGCATCTCTTTAAACTTATCAAAGTCTCTTCCGCTCCTGACTCCGCACCAGTCTGCAGCCTTCACCAGGTCTCTTCCAACAAGGTTAACTACAAACTCACCTGTGTCCTTGATGATCCCATGGGAAAAGCGCTCTTTCCTTACAGATATAGAAAGCATAGGCGGGTTAGTGCACACATTTCCCGCCCAGGCCACAGTTATTATGTTAGGAGTCTCTCCTTCTCTGCCGCAGCTCACCATAACAGCTGGCAAAGGGTACAGCATATTTCCTGGCTTCCACTCTTGTTTTGACATATAAGTTCATCTTCTCCTTAAAAAATCCTACTGTAATTCTAACATGCTAATGCGCAAACAAAAACGCGCAATTATTGTGATTCTTTTAACCACAAATCATTGCGCGTTCTTATCACTTATATCAGTATTATTTTGCCAGAACCATCATGATCTCGTTGCTGCGGGCGATGAATTTGCTCATTGCCTCGCCTTCAAGAGGTGCATTCTGGATGCGGGCAAGATCGTAGAGCTGCTCTGCGATCATCTTGGAGTTGTCTCCATCCTTGTGCTCCATAATATACTCAACAAGAGGATGATTTGCGTTAAGGATAAGAGTCTGACCTTCGTTGCCAAAATCTCCCATGCTCATTCCATTCATGGCATACATCTTCATCATCTCTGCCATACGTCTTGATTCCTCAGAAACTGTCAGCATTGAAGCAACCTTCTTGTCTTTGAGCTTCTCAAGCTTAACAGTGAGCTTGTCATTCTTAAGAGCCTTCTTTATCATCTCAGCAAGATCTTTGCCCTTTTCTTCAAGCTCTGCAGCTGCCTTCTTGGAAGTCCTGCTCTTAAATGTATCTGTCAGGTCAGCATCGATCCTTGCAAAGCGGATGCCTTCATTTTTGCGCTCAAGCTGCTCCATGAAAGGTACATCGATGTTGTGGTTCATGATGAAAGCTTCCATCTTCTGTGCCTTGAACATCTTGATGTACTGGCTCTGCTGCTGTTCATCTGTTACGTAGTAGATTGTGCGTGGCTCTTTGTCCTTGGCATCATCAGCTTTAGCTGCATCGCCTTCAGTTTTCTGGTCCGCTGACTTATTGTCACCATCAACAACCTCAGCCTCTACCTTATTGCCATTCTCATCTACAGCATCAGCCTTGGCAGCCTCCTCTTCAGCTTCCTTGTTGATCTGAAGAGCCTCAGGAGTTGTGAGATACTTGCCATCGAGGTTCTTAAAGAGGATGAAGTCTGTCATCTTCTCGCAGAACTTGTCATCTCTAAGGCAGCCATACTTGATGAATGGGCTGATGTCATCCCAGTACTTGTCGTAGTTTTCTTTATCTGTCTTGCAAAGACCTGCAAGCTTCTCTGCAACCTTCTTGCTGATGTACTCTGAAATCTTCTTAACAAAGCCGTCGTTCTGAAGGGCTGATCTTGAAACGTTAAGAGGAAGATCTGGGCAATCAATGACACCCTTAAGGAGCATCAGATACTCAGGAATGACCTCCTTGATGTTGTCTGCAATAAATACCTGGTTGTTGTAGAGCTTGATAGTTCCCTCAATAGATTCAAATTCCATGTTGATCTTAGGGAAGTACAGGATACCCTTTAAGTTGAAAGGATAATCCA
>CAMVJI010000106.1 GCA_947167765.1 uncultured Butyrivibrio sp.
AGTTCCTTGATGTTGTCTTTTCCGCCAAGACCTTCAAGAACAAGCTTAGCCATTCCTGTGAAGTCATCGTTTGCAAGCTCGATCTTCTCTTCATCTTCCTCGTCGTCCTCACGTCCAGGAGTCTTGAGGTCCCACTTTATGATAACGAATCTGAATACGAAGTAGTAGATAACTGCAAATACAAGGCCAACAGGGATAAGAAGAAGTGGATTAACAGCCATAGGAGCCTTGAAGCTCAGGATGTAATCAACGAAACCTGCTGAGAAGTTAAATCCAAGTCTCAAAGGAAGCAGTGTACAAATAACAGCTGATATTCCTGTAAGAACAGCGTGTACAAGGTAAAGACCAGGAGCCATGAACATGAATGCGAACTCAAGAGGCTCTGTGATACCTGTGAAGAAAGAAGCAAGAGAGCCAGCAAGAAGGAGAGATGCTGCAGCCTTTTTCTTTGAATCTTTTGCTGTGTGATACATTGCAAGAGCACCTGCAGGAAGACCGAACATCATAACTGGGAAGAATCCTGTCATGTACTGTCCTGTAACACCCTTAACTGCTCCGTCAGCGCCTGACCAGAAGAGGCCGAGGTCGTTGATGTTTGCTGTATCAAACCAGAATACAGCGTTGAGAGCGTGGTGAAGTCCAAGAGGAATAAGTGCTCTGTTGAGCATTGCATAGATACCTGAACCTATAGCGCCAAGGCCGAGGATTGCTTTACCAAATGCAACGAGGCCAGCGAAGATAAGAGGCCATACAAAGTACAGAACGATTGATGCAAGAACTGAACAGCAGGCTGTTACGATAGCTACGCATCTCTTTCCACTAAAGAATGCCAGCCAGTCTGGTAACTTGGTGTCTTTGAACCTGTTGTAGCAGCTTGAACCAATGATACCTGCAAGGATACCAATGAAAGCATTGCTGATCTTGCCAAAAGCGGCAGGAACTTCTGATGCGTCAACACCTCTGTACATAGCAACAGCGCCTGTGCTAAGAAGAGTGGTGATCATCAGGAAAGAAACAAGACCTGACAGAGCACTTGTTCCGTCATGATCTTTTGCCATACCAACAGACACACCAATTGCAAAAAGAATAGGGATCTGGTCGATAATAGCAGATGCAGCCTTGATCAGGAATGCTGAAACAACGCTGTTTGCGCCCCAGCCAGTGGGATCAAGCCAGTATCCGATACCATACAGGATACCTGCAGCTGGAAGTACTGCAACGGGGAGCATTAGGGATTTTCCAATTTTCTGTAAATACTTCATCATACGATTATTCCTCCTTTTTATGGTTGTATTTACTTATATAAAAGGACGACAGCTTCCCCTGCTGTTACGTTTCCGTCCTTTTTTTCTACTTTGGAAAACTTGTTTGAATTAGAGATGATGACAGGAGTTACAGTGTCATAGCCAGCGGCCTTGATGCCTTCAAGGTCGACTTTAACTATGAGGTCACCCTTTTTGACAGTGTCACCCTGTTTGGCCTGTACATCATAGAATTGTCCGTTTAATTTGACTGTATCGATTCCGATATGGACGAGAATCTCAGCACCGTCATCAGTGTTGAGCGCATATGCATGACCAGTTGGGAAAAGAGCTACAAGTGTCCCTGAAGCTGGTGCATAAAAGTTGCCATCCTCTGGGATAATGGCAACGCCTTTACCTATCATTTCCTGAGCGAAGGTTGGGTCGCTTACAGTGTCTATTGGCACAATCTTGCCATTCACTGGAGAGCCTATCTCAACCTTGCTACCTGAAAAAAGCTTATCGAAAATCCCCATATTTACCCCCAATAAAACGTAATCTTTTTACTAATTATAACACAATGCTAATTTAAACACATCATATTGTGGTACAATGACAAAATTTGTCCAAAAAAAGGCAAAATATGGCAATTTATTGCAATTAGAGTATCTTTTTCTTTTTGAAGAAAAGAAGACTTCCTACAACGATCAGGATACTAAGGACGATGACTATAGGATATCCGATCTGGGACTCAAGCTCTGGCATATACTTAAAGTTCATTCCGTACCAGCCAACAATAAGGGTCAGAGGCATGAAGATGGTTGTTACCACTGTAAGGACAGTCATTACGCGGTTCTGGTGAACATCAAGCTGTGACTGGTAAAGGTCGTTGAGCTGGATGGTGTAGTCCCTAAGGTGGGTGGCTGCGTTGTAGAGCCTTTCCACGCGGCTTGAGAACATGCTGAAGTAGCGAAGGTTTTCCTCGTTAAAGAAACCGTTCTCGTTCTCCTCGAGCTCCTGGCCTAGGTCAAGGAGCTGCTCGTAGTGGATACGAAGATCTCTTATATCGCCTCGGATGTCGTTGTTTCTGGACATGTCGGCAGACTCAGCGTCCTCCATGATATCTTTTTCCAGGCGGTCAAGCTCACGCTCGTAGCCCTGCATGGTGAGAAGATCGTTGTGGATTATAAGTTCCAAAAAGTCATAGAAAAAGCGCTCCAGGGAAGGCTTTTTCCACTTCTTAAGGCGCTGGATGCGCTTAACAAGCGTAAGGACTGTGTCGCTGCTATCTATAAAAACAATTCCGGTTTCATCAAGTGCATAGGAGAACTTCTGTGGAAGTGATGAATGCGAGGACTGTGTGGGAATAAAGAAGGTTCCTGTCAGGGAATCGTAGTTAACTTCTGCCTTTGTTGTGAAAATATCATCGTTACTAATATCGAAGTCCAGGCCCATATCAAAGTTTTCACTCTGCTCAGCCCACTGGGCGGGAGTAAGGATCGCTACATAGGGAACCGCCGCATCGTGACACTGCTCGGCGCTGCACTCTTCAAGAACGTTGTTGATAAGATAGTACATGTGACACCTCCCGGAAAAGAAATTGTACAACATTTATTATAACAACTGACGCAAGTATTAAGAAATCATTATTCCATTACAATATGTTCAATTATGCGTTATTATATATTTACAGTCATGTTTTCAAAATAGGTGTTCATATAAGGAGACTTTAATATGAAATCGAACAAGGTTATGGCACCAATAGATATAGAGAACAACAAGTATATCTTCTTTCAAATGCTTTTCTTTGCCGGATGCATTGCTATAAACTTCATTCTCCCAAGAACTGCGTCGCTTTTAAACATTCCCCTGTATCTTGATAACGTGGGAACGCTGCTGGCGGCTGTTCTTGGTGGGTATCTTCCCGGCATTTTCGTTGGATATTTAAATAACATCATAAACATGAGGGGAAACCCTGGAAACGCCTATTATGTAGTGCTTTCCACCATGATCGCAGCCTGCGGAACCTGGCTTGGCAGAAGGGGATTTTTTGAAAAATTCCACAAGGCCATCCTGACAATCCCGGTATTTGCCTTTATCGGAGGCGCCCTTGGCTCGATCCTTACATACCTTCTCTATGGCTATGGCATGGGCGAGGGAATATCTGCACCTTTTGCGAAAGCTCTTTTGGACAGCGGAAAGCTTAATGTCTTCTGGGCCCAGATGCTGTCGGATGTGGCCATTGACCTGGTTGATAAGGCCATCACTGTGATCCTGGTATTTGCCATTATCAGGATGATCCCTGAAAAGAAAAAGACAGAGCTGTGGCTTACAGGCTGGAGGCAGACTCCCCTCAGTCAGAAAGCTCTTTTGGATGTTAAGCACAACGTCACAAGATCTTTTTCACTTAGAAGCAAGATTATCGCCATCATTACGGTTATCATGGTGTGCGTTGCTGTAGTTACCACCATTATCAGCTTCATCCTGTTCCGGATATTCGCACTTAACCAGTATACTTACAGCTGCACCAGCGCTGCAAGCCTTGCAGCCAAGGCGGTTGACGGAGATAAGGTCCTGGAGTACCTGGACAAGGGCAGGGCTGCGCCAGGCTACGACCTGGTTGAGGAAAATCTTGAGAGCATCAGAAAAGGCAATCCGGACATTGAGTTTGTCTATGTTTACAGGTTTGAAGAAGATGGAGTGCATGTGGTATTTGACCTTGATACTCCGGAGGTTGAGGGGCAGGAGCCCGGAACTGTCATTGAGATGGAGAACTACCTTCTTCCTTACAGGGAAGAGTTCCTTGAGGGAAAAGAGATATCGCCTCTAAGGGATGACACCATTTATGGACGTCTATTGTCTGTTTTTGAGCCTGTTGTAGACTCAAAAGGAAATGTGGTCTGCTATGCGGCTGCTGATATCAAGGTCCAGGATATCTTTCTTACAACCCTTAACTATATGACCAAGGTATTTTCGCTGTTCATGGGCTTTTATATCTTTATCCTGGCGCTGTGCATCTGGCTGGTGGACTATCACCTGATCTTCCCTATCGCAGCCATGACAAGGACAGCCAGGAAGTTTGCCTACGATACTGAGGAAGGCCGAGACCACAGTGTGGAGAGACTCCATAACCTAAGCATCGTAACGGGAGACGAGATAGAAAACCTCTACGAATCACTGTCAAAGACCATTGCTGACACTGTTGGATACCTTGAGGATGTAAAGGCCAAGGGCGAAGAAATTACCCACATGCAGAACGGTCTTATCTACGTTCTTGCGGACCTTGTGGAGAGCAGGGACAAGAACACAGGAGACCATGTTCGTAAGACTGCTGCATATGTGCGGCTTATCATGAGAAAGATGAAGGAAAAGGGCGTATATGCAGATGTTCTTACAGATCCCTTCATAGAAGATGTGGCAAACTCAGCGCCACTTCACGATGTAGGTAAGATCCATGTTTCCGATGTTATTTTGAACAAGCCAGGGCGCCTTACTGATGAAGAGTATGAGATCATGAAGACCCATACCACCGCTGGTTCTGGTATTATCCAGAGCGCCATGTCACTGGTTTCTGACAGCGGATACCTTAAGGAAGCCAAGAACCTTGCCAACTACCACCACGAGAGGTGGGATGGAAAGGGCTATCCAAGCGGACTTGCCGGGGAAGCGATACCTCTTTCCGCCCGTATCATGGCTGTGGCGGACGTATTCGACGCCCTTGTATCCAAGAGAAGCTACAAGGAGCCATTTACAGTTGAGCAGGCTATGAAGATAATAGAAGAGGGCGAAGGAACCCAGTTTGACCCTCAGATCGCCAGGGTATTTGTGGAATCAGAGGCGGAGGTCCGGGAGATCCTTGAGACCCACGCAGCCATGTTTGATCCTGGCAACTACAACATCGACGACCTGAAAGGACTAGGAAATAACACTTGAACACCAGAGAATCAGTCAGAGAAAATGAGTGTAAATACAAGCTTGCAGAAGCTGTAAAAAGATGCATGAAAACAGTGGCGGTGGAGAACATCACCGTCAAGCAGATAGTAGAAGAGTGCGGCGTCTCAAGACAGACCTTCTACCGGAACTTTATTGATAAATACGACCTTATCAACTGGTATTTTGACAGGCTCCTGGAGGAGTCCTTTAACCAGCTGGGAAGCGGGAAAACATTAAGAGAAGGGCTTATCAAGAAGTTTAGATACATTAACGAGGAGAGAATTTTCTTTTCCGCGGCCTTTAAGGTTGATGAGCAGAATAATCTTAAGGACCACGATTTCTACATGATCTACGAGTTCTACTGCGGGCTCATCAGGGAAAAAACAGGGGAGCTTCCCGACAAAAAGACCAGGAAGCTCCTTGAGATGTACTGCCAGGCTTCTATCTATATGACCGTTCAGTGGGTTTTAAAGGGCATGAAAGAGTCAGAAGAGGAGCTGGCGGACCTTATGATCGACGCCATGCCACCTCACCTGGAAAAGACATTCAAAGAACTTGAAATTATTTAGGAAAAGTTACACTTTGGATAAAGTGTAACTTTATTCAAATATGCTAAAATGCTATGCTCTTTATGGATTTTAAAAATCCGTGTAACGCAAAAACACTTTTATTGGAGGGAGTAGCATTATGGCAAACAGAATTTCTTTAAACGGAACATCTTATCATGGCGCAGGAGCCATCAAGGAAGTTGTTACAGAGTTTAACAACTACGGATTTAAGAAGGCTTTTGTTGCATCAGACCCAGATCTTATCAAATTTGGCGTAACAGCTAAGGTTACAGACCTTCTCGATGAGGCTAAGATCCCTTACGAGATCTACTCAGATATCAAACCCAATCCTACAATTGAGAACGTTAAGAACGGCGTAGAGGCCTTCAAGAAGTCAGGTGCTGACTGCATCATCGCTATCGGCGGCGGTTCATCAATGGATACTTCAAAGGCTATCGGTATCATCATCACAAACCCTGAGTTTGCTGATGTTCGTTCACTTGAGGGCGTTGCTCCAACTAAGAACCCTTGCGTTCCTATCATTGCTGTTCCTACAACTGCTGGAACTGCAGCTGAGGTTACAATCAACTACGTTATCACAGACGTTGAAAAAGAGAGAAAGTTCGTGTGCGTAGATACTCACGATATGCCAATCGTTGCTGTTGTTGACCCTGAGATGATGTCTTCAATGCCTAAGGGACTTACAGCTGCTACAGGCATGGACGCTCTTACACACGCTATCGAAGGCTACACAACAAGAGCTGCCTGGGAGATGACAGACATGTTCCACCTCGAGGCAATCAGACTTATTTCCAAGAACCTTAGGGGCGCTGTTGAGAACACCAAGGAAGGCCGCGAAGGAATGGCTCTTGGCCAGTACATCGCAGGAATGGGCTTCTCAAACGTTGGTCTTGGTATCGACCACGCTATGGCACACACTCTTTCAGCACACTATGACACACCTCACGGCGTTGCATGTGCTATGTTCCTTCCTATCTCCATGGAGTTTAACCGTGAGTACACAGGCGAGAGACTTCGCGAGGTTGCAAGAGCTATGGGCGTTGAGGGCGTAGACAACATGAGCCAGGAAGAGTACAGAGATGCTGCTATCGCTGCAGTTAAGAAGCTTTCTGAGGACGTTGGTATTCCTAAGACTCTTGATAAGATCAAAGAGGAAGACCTTGATGTTCTTGCTACAGACGCTCTTAACGATGCATGCTATCCTGGAAACCCAAGAGAAGCTACAAAAGAGCAGGTAATTGAAATGTTCCGCATGCTTATGGCATAATTAATATAAGCTACTGGGGCTGGGCGCAATAGCGCTCAGCCCTTTTTTAAACACCAAAGAGGAACGCCTATGATCACCTTATTTCACGCAGGATACGACGTCATAAAGGAACCGGATGTTCATCACGGCAGGAAAAATGCGGATTTTGGACAGGGGTTTTACACCACTGACAACAAGGAATTCGCCATGAGATGGGCCAGGGAGCAGAAGGGAAAAGAGGTGATCGTAAACCACTACGAGCTTGACGAGAGCACTCTTTTAGTAAAAGAGCTAAAGAGGGATAAGGAGTGGTTTGAGTATATCTTTTCAAACAGAAGGGTCAGGCCTGACGTGTTTGGAGAGTACGACGTGATTATTGGGCCTATCGCCAATGATACGATATATGACACCTTTGGAATCATAACAAGCGGTTTTTTATCTGACGAAGAAGCCATGAAACTACTGATGGTTGGGCCATGTTCAAGGCAGATTGTGCTTAAGACTGTGAAGGCGGGAGAGGCTTTAAAGTTTATTTCGTCGGAGGTGTTGTCATCAGAGCAGATAAGGGTTGGGGCTTTGGAGCATGAAAAAGAAAATGCACTTTTCCAGGCTGAATTTGCCAGGGCTATGAAAGAGATGGATGAGGATCAATAATTTTACAATGAAAAATTTTGCCATTATTTCTTTTCCCTCGTATAAACACATGTGATAAAATAAAAGAAGAATTGAGAGGGAAAAATTATGAAAAATCTTATCAAAACACTTTTTGGAATTGCAATGGCAGTAGTAATGGCACTTACATCATCTGCAGGCTTTACATCAATGGCAGCCGGCAAGATAGATGTTTCTAAGACCGAGTTTGTGGCAGGCGTTGCAGCTGTAGATGCTGCGGACTTCTCAGATATAGTATTCATTATCTTCGAGCAGAATGATAAGTACTATGCATATGTCTGCAAGAATAGTGAAAA
>CAMVJI010000107.1 GCA_947167765.1 uncultured Butyrivibrio sp.
AAGTAGTTACAGAACCGCCCTGGTTTACTTCGATAACAGAAGGATCGTACTTAACGCTCCAGCCGTTGGCGTCCTCATAAACAAGGCTCTCACCTGCAAAAGAATTAATGTAATTCTGTGCACTGAAGTTATCAGGATCTACGTCAGGTACAGGAGCAAATGTGATGCTTATTCCGTTCTGAACTGTTCCTGTAACCCATCCATCAGAAACAGACTCAACTGTAAGAATGTCCTTACTCTCTTCATCTGCGCCGCCCATGCTGAACACTACAGTTCCATCAGTCTGCTCGCAGGCAAAAGGAAGTCCGATCCCGCTTACGCCGTCCTCTGTGTAACCTGAGGTCTCATCGTAGAAAATGTAGAAGTATGTGTGCTGGGATGCCATCTCACTAGTAGGGAAGCTTGAATATACACCTTTCTTAAAGTAAGGTGCCTTCATCTCATCCTGGCTTGCTGCTGTATCCTGTGATACTTCTGCAGCAGGAGCTTCTGCTACTGTCTCAGTTCCAGGTACCTCTGCTCCATCAGCAGGTGTCTCGGTAGCGTTCTTTCCACAACCAGCCAAAAGAACCGTCCCCATGGCTGCTGCTATGGCAACTGACATAAACCTTCTAAGTATCTGATTTTTCATAATCTATTCCCTCCTCAAAAAAAGAGACTGCTTAACTATTAAGCAGCCTCCATTATGTTAGCACAAAAAAAGTACCAATCGAAAACGTTTAAGTTATTTTAATAATGTTTTATCCTTTTTTAATTTTTAGCGCTTTTACCGGTCTTGCAGATATCCTTAAGGCAGCAAGCCCCGCACTGAGGGCGTCTGGCGATGCAGACAGCTCTTCCATGATCTACAAATCTGTGACAGAGATCATTCCCCTCCTCTGGAGGAACTATCTTCCAAAGCTCTTTTTCCACCTTCCCAGGTTCCTTGATATCATCCACAAGACCAATGAGGTTGCAAAGCCTTATGCAGTGGGTATCGGTTACAATGGCGGGCTTTCCATAGACATCCCCAAGGACCAGGTTGGCACTCTTTCTGCCAACACCGGGGAGCTTTAGCAGCTCCTCCATGGTATCAGGAACCCTGCCTGCATATTCCTCATGTATCACCTTCATACAGGCTGAGATATCCCTTGCTTTGGAATTACCAAGTCCGCAGGGACGCACTATTTTCTCGATCTCTTCTACAGGAGCTGCAGCAAGAGCCTCAACTGTTGGGAACTTTTCATACAAAAGAGGGGTTATCTCATCTACTCTCTTGTCTGTGCACTGGGCTGCAAGACGGACGCTCACAAGAAGCTGCCAGGCCTTGTCATAAGCAAGGGTACAGTGAGATTGTGGATATTCTTTTTTAAGGCGCTCTATGACTTCCAGCGCAAGTTTCTTTTTGGTCATGTTTTACTCCATCAAATATTTGCAGCAAGCTCGCCTCTGCACAAAATTGCCAGATGCTGGGTTGCCCTGCTCATGGCTGTGTACAGGCAGTGCCTTCCAAGTTCATCGTCAGGGTAAGTCCTATCGTCTGCATCTGCCAGGATCACGTGGTCAAACTCAAGGCCCTTTGCATAAGGAAGCTCTAACATAAATGCCCCTTCCTTTGGAAGAGCGTCAGTCCCTGAAACTATCTGCGGTGCTTTTTCAGAAAGGGCAGCTACTATTTTCTCAAGGCTGCTTGGATCTCTTACGATAACTGCAGTAAGACCATCTTTTTTGCTGTAATCTTCTATGAGTTTCTTAAGCTCTGCAAAGTACTCTTTATCTGACTTGCAGCTCTTTACATAAACTTCCTCACCAGGTCTTTTCACTGAAGATACCTGCATCTTCTTTTTATCAGGAAGCAGTGCTGCAAACTTATCTGTAATCTCCGGAGAACTTCTGTAACTGGTCATAAGAGGAAGTGTTACAAACTTCTTTCCTGCATCCTCTGCCATCCTGGCAATTTCTTTGAATTTAACTGTTCCCTCCCTTATGGCCTGGAACTCATCACCAAGGAGCATGAATCTTGCGTTAGGGTAGAACTCTTCAAACACCATCATCTGAGCCCTGGTATAGTCCTGAACCTCATCCACCATGACGTAGCGCATATTCTTGTCACACTTTCCGGTAAGTTCCATCCTGGTATATAGCCATTGGGCGGAAGTTACTTTTTTCACCCCAAGGATCCTCTGAACGATGTGGGTCACATTGATAAATCCGCAGTTTCTGATGGTGGAAAGAGCTCCGCCAAAGTCGTTCTCTATGCGGTTTTCTTTGGCATTTTCAGAACCCGCAGTAGCTTCTGATGCTTCGTCATTTTCATCGTCCATGTTTCGCATGTTGTTCTTGGCCCGCTGCTCAAGCTCGTCTGATGCTATCTGGATAAGCCTCATTCCCAGAGGGAACTTCTTGTATTTTTTCACAACTGATAGCACGTCTTCTTTTGTCAGCACTATCGTCTCTTTCTGTCTTATGTCAAAAAAGTCATCAGCTTCAAGGTCAAGATCTGGCAGGCACACGCGTATGCACTCAAGAGTTTCTGCATCAGTATCGTCATAATCCAGGATACTTCCAGGGGCATTTGCAGCCTCCAAAAACTCACGCCAGGTAAGGGTCACAGGATTGGTCTCACCCATGTCCGGAAGAACGTTATCGATATATTCCCTGAACACAGGATTAAGCGTTAAGAGGCACACCTGATCCGGACGCAGAGTTTTTCTTTTCTGGTAAAAAAGATATGCAATGCGCTGGAGAAGTACTGACGTCTTGCCACTTCCTGCGATTCCGTCTACCAGTAAAACCGGAACGTCAGGGTAACGGATAACTGTGTTCTGCTCTTTCTGGATAGTTGCAGTGATGGCCTGCATCTTGTCAGTATGAGTCTGGGAAAGAGACTTTATAAGCATCGGATCCTCAATGGCAATCTGAGTGTCAAAGTAAGATATGAGCTTGTCCCTCTCAAGGTCAAACTGGCGGCGAAGCTTAAGGTCCACAGGAATCTCCCTGTCATCTACGCTGTAGCTGGTGTGCCCCATCTCCTGGTTGTAGTAAACTTCTGCAATAGGAGACCTCCAGTCAACGATCAGCTGATTGGGGCCTTTTTCAGAAATGGCAGCGCGGCCAATGTAGTAGCTCTCCGGCTCCTCAGATGGATCGAACTGCAGACTTATCTTGGCAAAATATGGAGAATCAAGAAGCTTATTTACTGTATCAAGCTTTTTTGAAAGAGAGCTGCTCTCAACATTGTAGGTGTCAATATAGCGGTTCCACACCTCAATCTCTGTCAGGGTCTCCATGGTAGTCTCAATGTCCGCATAGTCAAAACGGATATTGTCGCGCATATCGTTTTTATCAGCCACAGCCTTCTCGTTGAGGGCCGCGATCTGGCCTAAGATCTCTTCCTTCTTCTTAAGGAGTTTGTCGTAGGTTTCGGACAGATGTGATTGTTCTTTTTCAAAAATTTCATTATTCATATGGTCACCATTTACCCCTTCTGTATCTTTTCAGTATAACATATTCATGCAAGCATAGATTAGTGTATAATGCTGATAAGTATTCGCTTAAGAAAGGCTTATTTATGAGATTATTATTTTTTAGGCACGGAGATCCGGATTACGTTATAGACGGTCTCACTGATAAGGGAAAGATAGAAGCAAAGCTCCTTGCAGACAGGATAAAGAGCTTTGGTATAGATGAAGTTTATCAATCACCTTTAGGAAGGGCAAAAGACACTGCTTCCTATTCGTTAAAAGAGCTGTCTCTTCCTGTAACTACCTGCCAATGGCTCATGGAGTTCCCAGCTCTTTTCGATCCTAATTTGGCAGACGATGAAACCAGGAATGCATATAAGAGTGAGCTAAAAAAAGATGAAGGTTCGGGAGCCTTTGAAAAGCGTATTGTGTGGGATATGATGCCTTCTTACTATCAGGGGCATCCTGAGCTTTTTGACAGAAATACATGGCGGGAGTCAGAACTAGTAAAGGCTTCAAACGCTGTTTCTGTCTACGATAACGTCATCAAAAATTTTGATGGATTTTTGGAAGAACATGGTTACAAAAGAGATGGTGATATTTATAAAGTTACAAAAAGCAATGATAAGACTATAGCTCTTTTCTGCCACTTCGGGATCACCTGTGTTATGCTAAGCCGCCTCTGGAATGTATCGCCCTTTATGCCACTGCAGTTTCTTGCCATGGCGCCAACTTCAGTAACTGAGGTTGTTACGGAGGAAAGAGAAAAAGGCATTGCAATCTTCAGAACTCTCAGGGTAGGCGATATTTCGCACCTTACTATCGGAAACGAGGCTCCATCATTTTCCGCCAGGTTCTGCGAGATATTTGAAAACGAAAAGGAGAGACACTAATGGAAAAAGAGACTACAGGCGGATGTAAGAGATGCCTTCTATTTGAGATGGCAGGTAAAGATGACGTGATAGCTCAGGTTGAAAAGACAAGACAGCTCCTTAAAGATGATGAGCGCTCTTCAGATGCAGAATACAAAAGACGCCTTGAGCTTTGCAAAGAATGCGACAAACTAATAGATGCCACCTGCCTTAAATGCGGATGCTACGTTGAGATAAGAGCTCTTTCCAAAGGAGCACACTGCCCAGGCAAAAAGTGGTAAGGATAAATGTGAGGACAAAAATGGAATCTACTATGACAAAGGGCAGGCCCCTTACTCTTTTACTGAAATTCGTTATTCCTATTTTTCTTGGATTTATATTCCAGCAGTTTTACAACATGGTAGATACTGTGATCGTAGGACGGTACGTATCTCCTACCGCTTTGGCTGCTGTAGGTTCCACTGGAACCATCATGTTCATGATAATGGGACTGGCCAATGGTATGACTACTGGATATACCGTTCTCATCAGCCAGAAGTATGGTGCCGGAGACCATGAAGGAACAAGGAAGGCTTTTGTAAATGCCATTCTTCTTGGAATTATCAGTACCGTAATTATTACAATCATTGCTCTTATGGTCATGCATCCCCTTCTTAGGATCATGAATACTCCGGAGGATATCTACAATGACGCATATGCCTACATATCAACTATCTGTGCCGGAAGCATCGCACTTATTGGTTATAATCTTCTTGCAGCATCCCTTAGAGCAATAGGAAACAGCAAAACGCCTCTGTACTTTCTTATTTTCTCAGCGTTTTTAAACATAGTCCTTGACCTTGTATTCATTATCGGTTTCCATCTTGGAACCTTTGGGGCGGCTCTTGCAACAGATCTTTCTCAGGCTGCATCAGCTGTTTTGTGTACCATTTATATAGTAAAAAAAGTTGATGTTCTGCGTCCAAAGAAAACTGACTGGCACCTCAGAAAAGACTACACCCTTAAGCAGCTCAACATCGGAATCCCAATGGCTCTGCAGTTTGGTATAACAGCTTCCGGAACAATGGTCATGCAGTCTTCCATCAACATCTACGGCTCAACAGCAGTAACAGGCTTCACAGCAGCAGGCAAGGTGGTAAACCTTATGACAGCAGGAATGCCATCTCTTGGCCAGACCATGGCAGCATACTGTGGCCAGAACTTTGGCTATGGCGACCTTGACAGAGTTCATCAGGGAACCAAGGATGCCATGAAAATAGCAAGTGCTTACTCAATTATTAATGGCGTTTTAAGCGTGGTGCTCCTTCCAATAATAATTGGATTCTTCTTTGACAAGGGCGTTGACGTGACAGCTTACATGCCCTATGCAAGAGCTTATGTAATTGCATGTGTTCCGTTCTACATCCCGCTTGCCATGATCTTCATATACAGAAATGCAATGCAGGCCTGCGGATATGGAAAGACTGCTCTGATGCTTGGGATTGTAGAACTGTTTGCAAGATTCTTTACAGCATTTCTGTCCATCAAGATCCACAGCTTTAACCTTGCAGTTGCAGGAGATGCAGCCGCCTGGTTAACCGCCGGTATCTTCTCAATCATCCTGTACCTGTTCGTTATGAAACAGCTCCGAAAAACTGCAAATGAACCAAACTGGTAAATCAAGACAAAACAAGGGCGATGCATAAGCACCGCCCTTTTCTTAAACCAACCTATTTATCGAAAGTTGTAATCAGGTATTACTGAAGCTTTGTTGTTGTGCCAGCGTCAAGCATTGACTGTCTCTCGTCGATGATCTCCTGGTAACCAGCATCAAGGTACTTCTGTGAAAGCTCATCGTAAAGAGCATCGAACTCATCAGGCTTGCACATTACAAGCTGATCTCTGAACTCTGGATAAACTTCTTCCTTAAGTGATGTACCATACTCTGTAACTGACTCAAGTGCTCCACCAAACAGGCAGTCTACATTGGCGTATCCTGACTCATAGAGTGCAAGCTGTCCCTTGTAGTTAGCAAGGATGTCATCATAGAAGTCCTGAGGAAGTCCCTGAGGATTGATAGCCTTGATGTCTGACTCGATGTCGCCAAATGACTTGGAAGCTGTAACTACCATCCAGTAGTCTACGTTGTTGTTGTGGCCCTGCTGCTCTGGAAGACCTGCCTGATCACCAACAGCTACAGGATTGCCGTTCTCGTCGTAGTTGAAGTTAACACCCTCAATACCCCATGTCATTGTGAAGAGGTTCTCTTCCTGGCTCATCCACTCAAGGTACATCTCACCAGCCTTAACCTCGTCCTCTGTTGCGTTGTTAGCAAAACCAACCATTGCACCAAAGATGTTGTTTGGTCTGAATGCGTTGCTTGATCCCCATGTGCTGTCCTGAACGAACTTGCTGTCACATACTACTACGCCAAGCTCTGCGTCTGGGTTGTTCTCATAGAAAGAATTAAGTACATCCATTGTTGATGAAACATAACCTGACCACTGGAATGCCTCTCCGTTTACGAAGTCAGCGTTTACATCATCTGTGCTTCTGAGGTAATACTCAGGGTTAAGGTAACCATCGTTGTAAAGCTCGTTGTTCCACTTAAGAAGTCTCTTCTGAGCTTCTGTTGAAAGAGCTGGGATCTGGTAGTCACCAGTTGTGCACCATGTGGTCTCATCCTGAGGATAATCTCTGAAATTGTAGTTCTGGTCAGCGCCGGCACCTGCAACCTTTGATCCGCTCATAGGATACTTGTGTCCGTTCTCAACCATCTTGCCAAGAGCCTCAAGGAGCTCTGTGTTTGTTGCAGGATATGTTCCGTCATAGCCAGCTTCCTTGAGCCAGTCTTTTCTGTACCATGTTACGAATGTGTAGTTTGTGTTACCATAAGGTCTTTTTCCAAGAACGATATAGTCTTCGCCATCGAACTGTGTATAGCCTGTAAGGCCGTTCTCTTCCATGCTTGCCCAGTATGTAGGAGCAACTGTCTTGAACTGCTCAAGATCGATTGGCTGAAGGTATCCGTCTGATGCCCATGTAGCAAGCTTGTCGTAATCGTACTCCATGCAAAGAGTAGGAAGTGTATTTGTTGAAGCAAGCATAGCGTAGTCTGTCATAACGTCTGAACGTGTGATTCCTACGTATTCAACCTTGATGTTGTACTTGTCACCAAAGTTCTCCTGTACCCAGTTTGTCCAGTAGTTGTTCTCAACGTCTGAACATCCGTTACCTGCATCACCTCTGTCGTAAACAGCTACGCGAAGTGTAACCTGATCTGCAAATGGCTCCCAACCGTCGATACCTGCTACTGTGTCTGTAGCCTCTGCTGCGGGTGCCTCTGTAGCTGCTGGTGTCTCAGTAGCTTCACTGGTATCTCCGCTTTCTGTAGCTGTTGGAACTGGTCCATTATTTCCACAGGCTGCAAGTCCCATTACCATGCTCATTGCGAGAATGGCTGATAATAACTTCTTTTTCATTGTAATCCTCCTTTTACATTTGACATGTTATTGTTATCCCTTATAAGGGTAATGTCCTAACCTTTGACCGCACCGATCATAGTTCCCTGTACGAAGTACTTCTGAAGGAACGGATAAATGATGATGATCGGAATAGTTACGAACATAATGCAGGCTGCCTGAAGTACCTCAG
>CAMVJI010000108.1 GCA_947167765.1 uncultured Butyrivibrio sp.
GAAACACGGATCAATCGTCTGCAGGGAGCTGCTTGGCTTAAGTGTCAGGCACGATATACCGGTTCCTGAAGCCAGAACCTCTGAATACTACAAAAAACGCCCCTGCCCGGAGATAATAGGCGATGCTGCGGAGATCCTGGAGCAGTTCATTTCCGAACAGGGCGAACAAAACAGCTAACAATCTGGCAGGTATTGACTATGGGAAACGAAAACGGAACATGGATAATGTACGGCGTTGAGTGGGAGGATCCTGAATGCCTTCATACTGTTAAGGATGCAATAGCATATGTAAACGAAGTGGGCTTTTTGCCTCTTTTTAAAAATGGTATTCCAGGATTTTCCCTTGAAGAGCGGACAGTTCCTGAGTACTGGTGGTGCGGAGACCCAAAGGTAGACCCTTGGGAGTGGCGAGAAGAGATCGCAAGAAGCGGAGAACTTGCCTATGGTAAGTTTTTTGATAAAAAGGCGGGCTTTATCTCAAAGAAGTGGCTTCCGTATTTTGCCAATTACAGGCGGGAAGGCTACGATTTTGATGCCCTGTGGGACGATGAAAAGGCATCAAGGCGTCAGAAAAAGATAATGGATCTCTTTGAAGAAGAGGATGAGATTTACTCAAATGAGATAAAGGCCCGGGCAGGCTTTGGAAAGGGCGGAGAAAAGGGCTTTGAAGGCACTCTTACCAGCCTTCAGATGAAAACTTATCTCTGCGTAAAGGACTTCAGGCAGCGCAGGAACAAAAAAGGTGAGTTCTATGGATGGCCCATAGCAATCTATACCAAGCCTGAGACCATTTGGGGTTATGAGCATGTGACCTCAAGATACAGCGAAAGCCCTGCAGACTCAGAAGAAGCAATCAGAAGGCATATAAGGGATGTATACCCGATAGCAGACAGGAGAGAATATGGAAAACTTTAAATTTTACACACCCACAGAGGTGATATTTGGAAGAGATGTTGAGAATCAGACAGGAGAGACTGCCGCTAAGTACGGAAAGAAAGCCCTGCTTGTTTACGGCAAGGGAAGTGTGGTAAAGAGCGGACTCCTTGGCAGGGTGGAAAAGTCCCTGGCTGATGCTGGTGTTGAATACAAGGAATTTGGCGGAGCCAAGCCAAATCCTACACTGGCCCACGCAGAAGAAGGCGTAAAAGAGGCTGTTTCCTTTGGTGCAGACATGATAATCGGCGTAGGTGGCGGAAGTGCCATAGATACTGCAAAAGCCATCGCTCATGGCACTGCAAACAGTGATAAGGAGCTGTGGTCAATCTGGACCAAGAAGGTTCCACTTACCAAGTCACTTCCTGTTGGTGCTGTCCTTACAATAGCTGCTGCAGGCAGTGAGATGAGTGATTCAGCGGTTTTGACCAACGAGGAAATCGGCAAGAAAGCTGGAATCAACACTGATTTCAACAGATGCAGGTTTGCGATTGTTAATCCGGCTCTTGGAATGACTCTTCCAAAGAATCAGATAGCAGCCGGAGTTACAGACATAATGATGCACACAATGGAGAGATACTTCATTCCAGACAGCCACTGCGATATGACTGATGAGATTGCAGAAGGACTCCTTAGAACTGTCAGCAAGAATGGCAAAAAGATAGTGGATGATCCATCAGACTACAACGCTATGTGTGAAGTATTCTGGGCTTCAAGCCTTTCTCATAACAATCTTACAGAATGCGGAAGAGGTAAGGACTTTTCTGTACACAAGCTTGGTCATGCCATGTCTGCCCGCTATGACGCAACTCACGGTGATTCCCTTTCAGCAGTTTGGGGAGCCTGGGCAAAAGAGCTGTATAGCGGAGCAATACCCAGATTCGCGAGATTTGCAGAAAAAGTCTGGGGAGTTACTGAGAATGATGAAGAAAAAGCAGCTCTTTCAGGTATTGAAAAGACAGTAGATTTCTTTAAGAGCATAGGAATGCCTGTAAGTTTAAAGGACCTTGGAATAGACCCTTCTGATGAAGACCTTAAGGCTCTGGCTCTTGATGCAACCATGCAGGGAAGTCTTAAACTATCTCGCATAAGACCATTAGATGCTGCAGATGTGGAGAAGATTTACAAAGCTGCCAGAGGATGAGCATACTGACGAGGGGGAGATGGTATGGATGGAAAGCTCTTGATAGCAACTATACTTAACATAAAATGGTAAAAATTGTTAAGTTTAGTTGGTGGACGTGTTCTTACTCGAGCAATAGAATTATGTTAAAATTTATTGCAAAGGTGGGATAAGTATGAGAAAGCACTATTTAGACAACATTCGTTGGATTACAGTTATTATTGTTGTGATCTACCACGTATTCTATATGTATAACGCCGAGGGAGTGTCTGGCGGACTGGGCAAGATCACAAATATGCCGGTTCAGTACTATGACGTGTTCATGTATCTGGTTTATCCTTGGTTTATGCCGGTTCTTTTCGTAGTTTCCGGGATCAGCGCCAGGTTGTACCTTGATTCACATTCAGAGAAAGAGTTTATCAGGTCCAGAACTTTAAAGCTTCTGGTTCCATCTACTATTGGTCTGTTTGTATTTCAATTTATTCAAGGGTACATCAGCATGTCCCTGGGCGGAGGAGTTGAGGGCCTTGCAGCGGCAGGAGTCCCAAAGCCCCTCATCTATCTGATCATGGTTGCTTCAGGAAGTGGAGTACTTTGGTATATGCATCTTGTGTGGGTATATTGCCTGGTGCTTTTGTTTATCAGGAAGATAGAAAAAGGTAAGCTTTTGGATGCAGGAGCAAAGACACCATTGTGGCTCATGGTACTTTTTCTTTTCCCAATCTGGGGTGCAGCGCAGCTCCTTAACACACCAATAATTCCAGTCTATAGGATCGGATTCTATTTTGTGTTCTTTTTGCTTGGATATTATGTGTTCTCCCATGATGAAGTGATCGAGAAGCTTAAGAAGATCGCTGTACCTTTAATTGTGCTGGCAGTAGTGATCTGCGTGATCTTTTCTGTCATGTATTTTGGCATTAATTATGCAGATAAGCCCACTAACAGAGGCTTTTTGTATGCTCTTGATGCCTACGTTGGATCTCTTGCCATGATTGCGGGAATGGCACGTTTTGGAGATTTTACAGGCTCTTTTTCAAAATGGATGTCAGGACATAGCTTTGGACTGTATGTATTCCATTATCTCGGAATATCTTCTGTAGCATTGTTCCTTGCAAAACCGGGACTTGTACCTGCACCAGCGAGCTACATTTTAAGCCTTATGGCAGGATTTATATTTGGATACGGCTTATATGCCATCATTTCAAGGATCCCATTTTTCAGATGGGCAGTTTTGGGAATTAAAAAGGAGAAATGATCCATGTTCAAGGATAATCTGATTCAGATGCGGAAAATGCTACAGATGACCCAGGAGGATGTGGCAGACAAGCTCGGTGTTACAAGGCAGTCTGTGGCTAAATGGGAAGCGGGAGACAGCATTCCGGATCTTGATAAATGCAAGCAGCTGGCTGATATTTTTGGAGTGTCATTAGATGACCTGGCTAATTACGAGCCTGAAGAAAACCTTGGATTTGCTGTTCCTCCAAAAGGGAAGCACCTTTTTGGACTTGTAACAGTAGGAGACAAGGGCCAGATAGTTATTCCGGCTAAGGCCAGGAAGCTGTTCGATATATCCCAGGGGGACCAGCTTGTTGTTCTGGGAGATGAGGGACAGGGAATTGCCATCGTAAAGGCTGAGAAGTTTATGGCTATGGCTGGTATGGTTGAGAAACTTAAAGATATGCCAACTACATGAAAAAAGGAGGCAGGCTATGGGAACATTTGATATGGACGGTATTTTCGATAAGGCATTTGACAAGCTTGTTGATGATCAGCTCTCTGGTGCGATTGGTGACTATAACATCAACAAGAACAGGCCAAGTGTTACTACTTTAGAGTTCCATCCTGTACCGGCTAAAAAGGCAGAGGAAATAAGAAATGTTAGGACTGGTCTTTTTGGCGGAGGAACCAAGAAACAACTGGCTGTATCTATAGATGAAGGAAAGACCACTTTTGCAGAAGTTCTTGTTCTTGCAAAAGAGAAGCGGGTTGTGGATAGAAGCGATGATCATCCGGAGCTTAATACCTTAAGGTATTTTTACAAGGTGGCTGACCTTAATGGGAATGTGATCCGCGAAGATGTGTCTGCTATTGCGGATGACTACGTTATTAATTTTGAGTGTAATAATGGAGATTCCGCTACTGATACGGGAAGTCCGGATAAAGTGAATCCGGAAGCCTATACTCATGCGTATATATTGCACTACTATCTTAAGGACGAACAGTTCTATGTGCTCCTTACAAAAGAGCAGTTTGAAGATATGCCACTTCTCGTGAAGCACGCTGGAACGAGATGGCACTTTGTTGAGGATGGCGTGGGATATAAGTGGTAAAAAATGGAAGAAAGTTCGCGCTTTTAGTTACGGAGCCGCGAACTTTTTTGCGTTATGTGGAGAAATACTGAGGGAACAGATTCGTTGACGGTGAACGGTCGTTAGATTATAATTGGTAACGATGGTTAGAAAACACAGAACGAGAAGGGGGCTATATGGCAAGAACTAACGCTAAGGAACCTTTGATTCGGGCAGCGAGAGATCTTTTCTCTGTAAAAGGATATGACGGGACCAGTGTTGACGAGATAGCGGAGTCCATCGGAATAAAGGGACCAACCATTTATAAATACTTCAAGAATAAAGAGGATCTTTTAAAAGCGGTTGTTGATACTGCGGAAGATGAGTACATAAAGGGCATGGGAATAACCAGGGAATTGCCGGATATGATCAATTCAGGAGCTGAGCTTAAGGCATATAGTTTGAAATCCTTGCAGTTCACACTGAAAAACGATACTGCAAAAAAGATGCGACGGCTCATAACAATGGAGCAATTCAGAAATTCTACATTGGCAGGTCTTACTTCCAGGCATCAGCTCACGTACCTCCAAGGTATCTACGCATCAATCTTTAAAAAGATGATGGAACGCGGACAGATGATGCAGGGAGATGCAGATATAATTGCGCTTGAATTCATATCCCCAATTACGATAATGGTCCAGCTCATAGATAGAGAACCCAGGAAAAAGAAGGAGGCCCTTCAGATAATTGAAAAGCATATAGATGTTTTTCTGGAGAGATATGAATTTGTGTAAGTGGGAGGAGTGAGTGGTATGAAAGAATTTGAAAGTATTGTAATGGGAAAGAGCAGCATTTCTGCTCTGAGCATCACAATTATTCTAATGATTGCGATGACCGTCTGTTTCTTCATTTATTGGCGAGTAAAGAACAAGCAGCAGACAAATATCAGCTATCTGATAGCGGGAATTGTTGGCTTCATGGTCTCTGCCCGGGTGTTGGAGCTGGGAGTGCACTATTTCTGCATAATCATGGACAACCCAGTTTCAAGGTTTATCACTGGAAGTACAATTGCTTATGTGATTTATGGAGTCACGATGGCAGGCGTCTTTGAGGAATGCGGAAGGCATATCGTCCTCAAATATATCATGAAAAAGAATCTCAGTCGTGAGAATGCGGTTATGTACGGCATAGGTCATGGGGGCATAGAGATATTGGGGGTTATCTTGCCTTCGATAATTACCTGTCTGGTTGTAGCGATCATGTTCACCAATGGACCATTAGATGTTGCGCTTGCTGCATTGAATATCACAGAAGAAACCGCTGCAGCTGCGCTCCCTACTGTTAAGACTGCAGCTGCGTTTGATTATGGCATGATGGTCATGAATGTCATTGAGAGATTATTTGCGATGCTCTTACATATTTCACTTTCAGTAATTGTTTTTTACGGTGTGATCAGTGGGGAAAAGAGATATCTTCCACTGGCAATTGCCTTGCATATGCTGATGGATACTTTTGCAGCACTATATCAAAGGGGTTCTGTACCGCTTTGGTCAGCTGAAGTTTGGGCTGCATTCTGGACTGCTGTAAGCGCCTTTATTGCAGTCAGACTATATAGAAAAATGGCAGAAAGGTGAATTGCCGAATGTACAGTTTTAGCACTAAAGGGATTCGTAGTAAGCGGATTCATATTGAAGCAAACGGGCTTAGGATTCCTCTTTTGATATTAAAGCCCTTATCTGAACCAGAAAATGCTCCAGGAGTTATGTGGATCCACGGTGGCGGATACATGACCGGTATGAAAGAGATGGCTTATATCGGAAGAGCAGCTGATCTTGTGAGAAATCATGGCGCAGTTGTTATAGCTCCGGGTTATCATTTGTCACTGTTTCATCCTTACCCGACAGCACTTAATGATTGCTATGCCACGCTTTTGTACATCAAGGACCATGCAAAAGAGCTGGGAATAAACCCGGACCAGATAATGGTGGGCGGAGAGAGCGCCGGAGGAGGACTTGCTGCAGCTGTTTCAATGCTGGCAAGAGATAAGGGCGAAGTGAAGATCGCTTTTCAAATGCCGCTGTATCCAATGATTGACAATTTCGATACAGAAAGCTCTAAGGATAATCATGCCAAGGTCTGGAACACCAGAAGAAATCATCAGGCCTGGGCTGTGTATTTAAGAAAAGATGCCAAGAAGAAGGTGTCTCCATATGCAGCTCCTTCAAGGCAAACGGATTATTCAAATCTTCCACCTGCTTATACATTTGTATGTACTGCAGAGCCCTTCTATTGCGAAACACTGAAGTACATCGATGATCTAAAGGCTGCAGGCGTAGAGGTTAAAGTTGATGTCTACGAAGGAATGTATCATGCATTTGATATGAGCGAACCGGAGCACCCTACAGGTAAAGAGGCAATAAAGAAATTTAATGAGATGTTTGCCTATGCCAAGGAACATTACTTTGCAAAGCAGGAAGGGTGACTTGAAGTAGTCCGCGATGGGAGGAAATGAATGAAAGTATTGTTGTTTTGTTGTAAGGGATTTGAAACCATGGAGTTTGCGCCATTTGTCGATGTGATGGGATGGGCAAGAAATGACCATGGTATGGAGGTCGAAGTGGTTACTGCAGGTTTTACTAAGACTGTTGTATCTACTTTTGGAATCCCGGTTTTGGTTGATAAGACCTATGAAGAGATAGATATCTCCGAATATGATGCACTTGCAATTCCCGGTGGATTTGAAGAATTCGGATTTTATGAAGATGCATATGATGAACGTTTCTTAGATCTTATTCGAGATTTTGATAGTGCACATAAATATATAGCTTCTATCTGTGTTGGGGCGCTTCCGATTGGCGCAAGTGGCGTGCTAAAGGGAAGAAAAGCTACAACATATCATTTGGGAGATGGCAGAAGACAGAAGCAGCTTTCTGAGTTTGGGGTAGAGGTAATACCTGATCAGAGTGTTGTGATCGATCAGAACATAATAAC
This sequence comes from uncultured Butyrivibrio sp., assembly GCA_947167765.1. GTDB lineage: Bacteria > Bacillota > Clostridia > Lachnospirales > Lachnospiraceae > Butyrivibrio. The sequence goes on from CAMVJI010000108.1 coordinate 7,336, forward strand.
AAGTTTTTGTCCTGAAACAGCTCCGCATGTTGCAATTTCCTTACTGGAAATGCTTGTAGGTAAGGAAAAGTCGGGGATTGTGGCTGCTGCAATGGGATTTTAAAAAGGTGAAAAGGAAAAGCAATATGATTGTTGAGATTATAGATCCAAAAGAAAAACAGGCCATCGCAAGAAAAGTGCTGGAAGCTCTCACTGACTGGTTTGGAATAAAAGAGAGCAGAGAGGAATACATTAAAAGCAGTGCCGACTGGACATTCTTTGCGGCGAAGGAAGAAGATGAGGCTATTGGATTTCTTTGCCTGAAAGAAACGGGAAAGGCTACTGTTGAACTGGCTGTTATGGGAGTTTTAAAAGACCGTCACAGGAGCGGCGTTGGCCGGCAACTGGTGGAAAGGGCGAAAGAAACTGCCAGAGCGCAGGGATATGAGTTCATGCAGGTCAAGACTGTGAAGATGGGTGAGTATGAGGATTATGACAGGACAAATCTATTTTACATAAGCTGTGGTTTCAAGGAGTTTGAAGTTTTCCCACTCCTTTGGGATGAGGCAAACCCCTGCCAGATCTATGTGATGTCATTGAAATAATCCTAAAATGAGAAGGGAAGGATTATCT
>CAMVJI010000109.1 GCA_947167765.1 uncultured Butyrivibrio sp.
TTGGCTGGTTTTGATTTTCAAAACCAGCCAAAAGAACCGTCCCCGTGGCTTGTCCCCGTGTCTTGTCAGTTATTGAGCTGGCTAAGGATCCCGTCCACCTGCTCTGTGGTCAGGATTCCAAAGGATGCCAGATTGATTATTGGCATCTCCATGAACATCTTGGTCATCATCTCAGCTCCGCCTTCTCCCATGGAGCCATCATCTTCCTGATTTTCCATTCCCTCACCTATCTTCTGAAGAACAGGTCCGAGGATCATCTGTCCCTTCTTAGTATCGAGAATATCCTCTATAGGTGTAAAGTGGCCAAAAGTCATTGGAAGCTCTAAAGAGTTCTCAACGTGAACTTTAACTGTCTGTCTGATATCTATTGTTGAAGCTCCGATCATGATGTTATAATCGCCACTCTCAACATAGAAATCGTGGATCCTGGTCTCATAGTAGGCAAAGGCTCTTGCGTCGAGTTTAAAGGTCACTGTCTTCTTTTCGCCGGATTCAAGCTCTACCTTTGTAAAGCCCTTAAGCTCCTTGTAGGGCCTTGAGATCTTGCTGTTTTCAGGGCTTACATAGAGCTGAACTACCTCTTTTCCCTTATATCTTCCAACATTCCAGACGTCAACTGAAACCTCTATTGTATCCTTATCTGTGGCATTATCCTTATCAACTGTGATGTTTGAATACTCAAACTCTGTGTAACTAAGGCCATGGCCAAATGCAAAGAGGCCTGGAAGTCTCTTTTTCTCATAATATCTGTATCCGATGTAAACGCCCTCAGCATATACTGGATTTCCGCCGTCTCCCGGGAAATTAAGAAAGCTTGGGTTGTCTGAAAGCTTAAACGGATAGGACTCAGAAAGCTTTCCTGAAGGGTTAACATCTCCCCACAAAAGAGCTACCGTGGCATCTCCCACTGCATCTCCGGCAAGCTGCATATCAAGAACAGCATCCACGCTGTCTATCCATGGCATGGCAACTGGAGAGCCGTTGTGCATTACAACCACTGTCTTCTTTCCAAGGTGTGAAAGCTGGTCAATGAGCTTGTCCTGCTCTGGAGGAAGGAAAATATCTTTTCGGTCAAAGCCCTCAGATTCGTAGGATGCAGGAAGCCCAGCAAATACCACGATCTCGTCAGCTTCCTCTGCTGCCTCAAGAGCTTCTTCCCTTAAAATGTAGCTGTCTTTGATGTCCTTACACTTTGTGTCATAGCCCATGGCAAAAGAAATATCTTTTCCCAAAGCTATTGCGCTGTCATAGGCATTTGAAACAAAAGCACTGTTTATATGGGATGAACCAGAGCCCTGATATCTTGGATTCTTGGCAAATTCTCCAATAAAGAGAATCTTCTTGTCGTCCTTTAAAGGAAGGGCCTTGTTGTCGTTCTTAAGCAAAATAGCGCCGTTCTCAGCAAGCTCTTTTGCGAAAGCATAGTCCTGGCATCTTGTGGCCTCTGTGGATGGTCCTACATTTTTCTTATTCTCAAGTGTCCAGTTAAGGGCATTTAAGATATGGGCAACTGCCTCATCGACCTTGGATTCTTCAAGTTCCCCGCTTTCTACGGCAGCTACGATGGCTTCTTCGTGGTCTTTTCTTGGTCCTGGCATCACAAGGTCAAGGCCTGCTTCAACACCCTTTTGTGGATCCTTGCCAGCGCCCCAGTCAGTTACCACAAAGCCGTCAAATCCCCACTTATCCCTGAGCACATCTGTTAACATGTACTTATTCTCAGAAAGGTACGTGCCATTTAGCTGATTGTAGGCACACATTATGGACTTGGGGTGAGAGTCTTTTACCATGATCTCAAAAGCTGTAAGGTAGATCTCGTGAAGTGTTCTCTCATCCACGATGGAGTTACCGGACATACGTCTGTATTCCTGGTTATTGGCAGCAAAGTGCTTGGGGCAGGCTGCAACACCCTCAGACTGGATGCCCTCAACATAGGCTGCTGCCATCTTGCCTGCCAGGTATGGATCCTCTGAGTAGTACTCAAAATTTCTTCCGCAGACAGGGCTTCTTTTCATGTTAAGACCAGGTCCCAGGAGCATACTTACATTTTCTCTCTGGCACTCTTTTCCAAGAGTCTGTCCCAGCTTTTTTGCCATATCCACATCAAAGCTTGATGCGACTGTACTGGCTGTTGGATAGCAGACAGTCTTAATGCTGCTATTAAGTCCCAGGTGGTCAGTTAAGCCCTCCTGCTTGCGAAGGCCGTTAGGTCCATCACACATCATGAACTCAGGCACCCCAAGCCTTTCTACGCCTTCCGTGTGCCAGAAATCCTTTCCGGACAAAAGAGCTGCCTTCTCCTGAAGCGTCATTTTAGAAATTACGTCTTTTACTTCCATATGCTCCTCCTGTCTAAAATAAGCGCCCTTAGGCGCATTGATTCAAAGAAAAAAAGGACATGCAGCTTGTCGCCACATGTCCTTATTATAAACTATATGAAGTTGTCAGTCACTTATTAAGCTCTTATCTTTACGAAAGCTACAGCCTTCTTCTCTTCATTGTGTTCTGTCTTTCTAACGAGGCTTGAAGAGTACACTGCATACTCAGATGTCTGATCCTCGTCTAACATACTTCCAGCTCCAAGAAGGTCAAGTGCCTTAAACTTTCCGTATGAAAGGTTCTGCTCCTTTGCCTTGATTGCGTCTGCCATGATAGCGATTGTGCCCTGGCTGACTGTCTGTCTACTCTTAGCGGAACGTCTCATATTCTATTTCCTCCATGCTCATAAGAAATAAGATTTTAAATGAAGTGACTTGTGAAATTTTAGGCCCCTCAACCTATTGTGGTTTCACAACAAAGTTTCATTTAATGGGTACATTATATATGATTATGGCGGTAAATAGAAGATACTTTGCCCCGTTAAATCATTAAAATTTTATGAAATAATCTTTCTAAAGTGTTTATTATTTCTGAATTTTAATTCGTTCATCCCCGGCAAGATAGCTAAGTAGCGCGGCTCTGGCATGTTCACGGTCTGTGGCCTCCACAGTTACGGTGAATCTGTAGGTATGCTTTTTCATACCCTCCTCTGCCCTTTCTTTCTCGGCCTCCACCAGAGATTTCTCCTTGGTATCCTCGCTCGTCATCTCCATGATGTCGTTGATTGCAAAGCGCTTGAACTGCTCCTTGTGGTCCTCGTCCTCAGCCATGTACCTCTCTATAAGAGATATGGTATTTCCAAGGTTGAGATAATCACTGTGAAGGAAGGACTCCATGTCCATTATCTTTTCCTCAGCTTTGATGATCTCTTCATCCCAGCTGAGCTCTTTTTCCACGAATTCCCTGGAATTGCTGGCATTTTCTTTTTGCCAGTCGATAACGTACCACTTCCAGATCTGGAGCCTTCTTCTGTTGACGTCCTCATCGGACAGCTCAGCCATCTTCTGGCAGGCGTGTCTTACTCCCCTTGAAACCAGGGCGTCTGTGGTGTCTTTGACGTTGTAGGTCCTGTCCTGGATCACCTTGTGTTTAGCAGTATTTTCAATGGTAAGTCCAAGTTCGTCATCAGATATTGTCTTAAGGTACAGGGAATAGTCCCCATGGCGCGCAATGACAACAGGTCTTTGCTTTAGCAGGGTATCCCTGAACTCAAGAAAAGACTTAAGAACGTCGTCATTTTGAATGTACCTGAAAAGTCTGCTCATCTATTCCTCCAGCCGGCTTATTTGTTCGTAAAAAAGCCAAGCTTTTTAAACTCCTCAATCCTGCAGGGCCTTCCGTAGTAGTAGCCCATAAGATCTGAGATTGGATACCTCTTGGCGATCTGGGCCTTCTCCTCATCCTCAACGCCAAGAAAAGCGGTTCTTATTCCAAGTCTATGGGCAAAAGAGGTAACAGCCTCTATCATGTATCTTACGGTCAGGTTCTCTGTTATAGGACCTGTAAGTGATGGTACAAGATTGATAAGGTCGATAGGAAGGCTCTTTACAAGGTCAAGAGATGCAAAATCTGTGCAGTCGAGACCGATCTTGATGCCGCAGGACTTAAGGAACTCGATCTGGCTCTTTAAGTGCTCCACAGACAACTGCCTGCTGGACGTCGTCATATCAAGGCAAAGTCCCGTTGCAGGATAACCGGTCTTTCTTAAGATCTCTAAAAGAGTTGTTCTAAACTCTGATCTCTCAAGCTGCATGAACGCAAGGTTTACACTAAGGTAAAAGTCCCTGTTGTTCATTCTGATCTCAAGGGCATCCTTTAGAGCGTTTTCCAGTATCCAGTTGCCAAGAAGGTAGAACACCGGATCCTGCTCAAGCCATGGCACAAACTCTGAAGGTGATACATCGCCGTAAGGCTCCTTGTGCCATCTAAGGAACACTTCCATGCCAACAAGGCGACCATCTGACGCAGCCACAATTGGCTGATACTCCAGATAGAAGCCTTCAAATCCGTTTATTACACTGTTTCTTACTTCGTCAACCAGCTCAATGCTGCTCTTATTGTTATCAAGCTCATCATTGTGGAAAATGATAAGATTGCCGTGCTTCTGATTCTTGGAATAATCAAGGGCGTACTTGGCACTGGTGTAAAGAGAATGCTCATCAACCTTAAGGTCTGTGCAGACTATCATACCGCCTGCAATCTCAGCTGTTACCTTGTTTCCAGCAATGATCATTGACTCCCTAGTAAAGCTTCTCATCCTGCCATAGAACTTCTTAATGTCATCAATGGCCATGGTATCTGTGATAAAGGCAAGCCTTGTGCCCTCACCTCTAAAGGCCCTTCCCTGTCCTCTGCCCTCTTCAAGGAGCTTGGACGCTGTAGTCTTAAGAACGGCGTTACCAGTCATATAGCCATAGCGCCTGTTGACATCACCAAAGTCGATGAAATTGATCATCAGGATGGAGTAATCTTTTTTCGCTGCCTTGAGCTGCCTCATGAAGTTCAGCATCTCGTACTGGTTAGGCAAAAGAGTTATCGGATCGTTGTTATCTACAATACCCTTGTTGATAATGGAGCAGGCGTAATACGCAGGACGCCCTGCGTAGTCCTTAATAACAACGCCTCTTGCGGCGCAGATCACATATTCACCGTTTTTGTTCTTGGCTCTGTATTCAAAATTGGGATCTGTCTTTTTCCCAGAATAAACAACGCTTAAATACTCTATGTACTTATCCTTGTCATCCGGATGGATTCTGGTCTCCCACACAGAAGACGCGTTGTAGATATATTCCCCCGTAAGCCCAAAGTAATCCACTGCATTGGGCGACCACCTTGCTATGTTCTTGTCCATGTCATAGACATAGACATAGCGGCTTCGTGATGTTACCGCAAAGGTGTCAAAGATTCGATTGATTGTGTCTAAACTTCCTCCCGCCATTTACATGCTCCGATTAATATGATTTTATCTGTAGGATTTCTCTCCTCTCGCTGCTTTTGCAGCCTTGTGCTTCCTCTTGTTCTCGTACATAAGCTCATCGGCTTTCTTAACTACGTCTTCAAACTTGACTCCATCCTCAGGACATCTTGCATAGCCTGCACTTATGGATACCTTCAGAGTAACCCCAGACTCCGACAGAACCACGTCTCTGGCCACGTTCTGCCTCATTCTGTCAATGACACTCTCATAAAACTTGGTGTCATGAGTTCCGTGGATAACGACAACAAATTCGTCGCCGCCGATACGGAAGGCCTTGTCCTTTTCTCTAATGCTGTTCTGAAGCCTCTTGGCAACAATCTTTAACAGCTCATCGCCTGCTTCATGTCCGTGGGTATCATTGACCTGCTTAAAGTCGTTGAGGTCCATAAATATAAGTCCGTAAGGAAGCTTCTTCTTGGAGAGTTCTTCCATGTGCTCATGGTAATTTCTTGGGTTATTGAGGTTCGTAAGAGCATCTCTGTAGGACAATATCTCCAGCTCTTTTGCTGCCTCCTTAAGGGAAATATAGGCAGTTACGAAGGCTGCTGTCAGGACGCTGATAACGATTGCAATCAAAAGGACTGACAATATCTCTGTAAGATTCATCCAGTGATCCATAGGAGCTATAGCCAGTATCCAGTAGCCACCGCCCACAGTGCTGACCATGGATTCTACAGGGGACTGAAGCTCTTTTTCAGAGTACTCAATAATTATCCTGTCTTCACCGGTGATCGCATTATTACCGATGATCTTGTATTCGTAGTTGCTCTCTGCAAGGCCCTTAAGGTCCACAGCAGAAAGAAATCTTGAAAGGCTTAAGGTTACAGAAGCAAAGCCCCAGAAACTGTCATCAGATACCTCTTCTGATGTATATATCGGCCTTGTTATGATAATTCCATAGCTGTCATCCGCTAAAATAGTGGGTGCAATGATGACCGGGGTTCCTGACATCTTGCTGTAGTCAGCATATACGCCCCTTGCGCTGTCTTCAAAGAGGTTCTCCCTCTCTGCAATTCCGTTGTCCAAAGGATACTTGTATCTGACTATTCCATCAGGAGCAAGAGTAATATCGATGACATCCAGGTAGTCATTGAAGACTTCATCAGCTATGATCTGGAAGTTTTCTCCTGTTATGATGCCATTACTGCCCTGGACCTGGATCTCCAACATCCTGGTTACATACTCACGTCTCTGGATCTCAGACTGGATGTTGCTTGCAATGGAGTCAGCGATAAACTGTGCTCTCTCCCGCCTGTTACCTGATGTAGTTACCAGATAAAATACCGCTACACAGGATGTGACTGCAAGTGCAATTACAAATGCCAAAAGACCGGCTGTTACGCTTTTCTTTTTCATTGTTATCCCTCTGCACACAAACTCGTCAGATTATTTCAAGATAATTTTATCACATTTTATTCTTAATCGCTGTAACTGACATCCATGTTTGCTACTATCTGATATTCAGGATACATAGCCTGGATCTCTTTTATTGTATCCTTGAAAATGTCGTGATTACCCGGAACAAAGTCTATCACCAGGTCAAAACGGATGACCTTCCTTACAAAATCCACAAAGAAGCCATGCATCTGAAGCACCTCTTTATGGGCAGTTGCTGCCTTGGAGATCGCTGTTCTCATGGCGATGGTGTCCTCATCCTTGGTGTTTACTGAATATATACCGATGGAAATAAGGGAAATGTTGTGCTCTGTATAGACCTTATCCTGGATCTGCCTTGTTATCTCGTCTATCTTGTCTGCTGTAAAGGTATCAGGGATCTCGATATGAACTGAAGCCAGCACTCTGTCTGGGCCGTAGTCTGAAAAGATAAGGTCGTAAGCACCCTGAACGCCTTCCACGGACTTAATGGTGTTTTTGACCTCTGTAGAAAGAGCCGGATCTATCCTCTCGCCCAGGATCTCACTTATGGTGTCTCTTAGCATCTCCAGGGCAGACTTTATCATTACAATCGCAATGACTGCTGCAAGGTAAGCCTCTATGGAAAGACCTGTAGCAAGGAAGATCACAGCTGCCACTAATGTTGCAGCAGAAATAATGGAATCAAACCTTGCGTCTGTTCCGGAAGCAACAAGGGAATCTGAAGATACTTTTTTACCAGTGCTGATAAAGAACTGTCCAAGAAGAAGCTTAACTACAACGGCAACAGCGACGATGATAAGTGTCACTGTGGTGTAGTTTGCTGTCTCTGGATGGAGTATTGATTTTACTGACTCAATTAGGGAGGTAACGCCAGCATACATAACGATTATGGATATGACCATGGCGCTTAAATACTCAATCCTGCCGTAGCCGTAGGGGTGCTTCTTATCAGGAGCCTTGCCCGCCAGGGCAGTTCCAATTATGGTTATAACCGATGAAAGCGCGTCACTTAAGTTGTTGACCGCATCAAGCACAATGGCGATAGAGCCTGAAACAAGGCCTACAACCAGCTTAAATCCCGCCAGAAGCACATTGGTGATGATCCCTATGATACTGGTTCGAATAATGACTTTTCCACGGTTTTCTCTATCGTTT
>CAMVJI010000110.1 GCA_947167765.1 uncultured Butyrivibrio sp.
AGAAGGTAAGACGCCATCCATATTCTGTTATCCTGTTTGATGAGATTGAAAAGGCTCATCCTGACATCTTTAACGTGCTCCTTCAGGTTCTTGATGACGGACACATAACAGATGCCAAGGGCAGGAAGGTAAGTTTTAAGAATACTATCCTCATTATGACCAGTAACGTAGGTGCACAGAGGATCGTTGATCCTAAAAAACTGGGATTTGGTGCAGGGGCTGATGCAAAGCGTGACTATGAGGATATGAAGAGTGGCGTTATGGACGAGGTTAAAAAGCTCTTCAAGCCTGAGTTCATCAACCGAATTGACGAGATCATGGTATTCCATACTCTCAATGAAAAAGAGATGATGGATATTGTGACACTTCTTTCTCAGAACCTTTCAAAGAGATGCAAGGCTCAGATGGATATAAATCTTACCATCTCACCTGCAGTCAAGAAGTTCCTTGTTACCAAGCACTCTGATGCCAAGATGGGAGCAAGGCCACTTAAGAGAGCTATCCAGCAGACCATTGAAGACGCAATGGCAGAAGAGCTTCTTAAGGGCAATATTAAGGCTGGCATGGATGTAACAGTAACCTTAAAGGATGACAAGGTAGTATTTGTTGGCAAGGATGGGAAGGCGGCTTCAGTTAAGAAGGTGTCAGTAAAGACCACTAAGACCGGCAAAGCCACCAAGGTTGCCAAGGCTGTGACAACGAAAAAGCCTGCAGCTAAGAAGCCAGCAGCCAAGAAGCCAGCAGCCAAGAAGACTACAACGAAAAAGACAACTAACAAGAAAAAGTAAGACGTAAAAAGAGCTATCCGGTTGGATAGCTCTTTTGAATTTTACGTATTAAATTTACATTTCAACTTTTACAGCTGTTGCCTCGCCTGGTGTAAGCTCTACGCTAAGGTTTAGTTTTCCTCCAAGGCCGGTGCTCATCTTGCCGATGCTATTGCCGCCAACAAAAACGCTGTACTCTGTATTTTCCATAAGTCCCAGTGTGATCTGGGCATCTGTGTCGCCCTCAACCTTGAACTCTACGCCCTTGTCGGACTCAGCAAACTCAGTTACTGCAGTTCCGGGTACGGACTCATATACAAAGTTTTCATCCTTTTCAAGCTTTGTGATATCCTTGTAGGTCTTAACCTTGAGGATACTCCCATTATGTTCAAAATTCTCCAGCTTCTTTTTCTCGGGAAGCTTGTAATTGCCAAAGCTGATGCTACCATCGCTCTCAGCTCTGATCAACTGTTCTACGACAGCCATAGTAACCCTCCTAATAAAAATGAAAATGTATATTTACACCATAATTATATAGCACCAGTGACCTTTATGATATTAAAATTTTCTTATTTTTGGAAGTAAGTGTATACTATAGGAAAAGTTCTGCTTCCGCAAAAGAAATATAGGCGGAAGAGTTGTTGGGAGGCTAAATGTCAACAAAGATAAAGTCAGTTTTTTTCTGCCAGGAGTGCGGATATGAATCATCAAAATGGATGGGACAGTGCCCAGGCTGCAGGCAGTGGAATACATTTGTGGAGGAGACGGTTAAGCCAAAGGCTGTGGCTGTAAAGGGTGTGAGCGCAGCCACTTCAGGTGGCGAAGCGGTAAGCCCCAAGACTCTTTCTGAGATCGTCTTAAACGATGAGGAGAGATATGATACCCACATTGGTGAGCTTAACAGAGTCCTTGGAGGTGGCCTTGTTAAGGGCTCTCTTATTTTAGTGGGCGGCGATCCTGGTATAGGTAAGTCTACTATTCTTTTGCAGGTTGCAGGAAATATATCAGGGGACAAAAGAGATGTCCTCTACATTTCAGGTGAGGAATCCCTTCAGCAGATAAAGCTTCGTGCTAACAGGATAGGTGGCTTTAATGAAAAGCTGCGGTTCATGTGCGAGACCAATCTTTCAAATATTGAAGAGACAATCTCAAGATTTAAGCCTCAGGTTGTCATAATAGATTCTATTCAGACCATGTACAATGAGTCTGTTTCTTCGGCGCCGGGAAGTGTTTCTCAGGTAAGGGAATCAACGTCGGTGCTGCTACGCATTGCAAAGAGCATGAATATCTCTATCTTTATCGTTGGTCATGTGACCAAGGAGGGCCAGGTGGCAGGCCCTAGAGTTCTTGAACACATGGTGGATACAGTCCTTTACTTTGAAGGGGACAGACACGCTTCTTACAGGATACTCAGGGCAGTCAAGAACAGGTTTGGATCAACCAATGAGATAGGTGTGTTTGAGATGCAGGAAAAGGGCCTTGTGGAGGTTACCAATCCTTCAGAGTTTATGCTGGACGGAAGACCTGAAGGTGCCAGTGGATCCATTGTGACCTGTTCGGTTGAGGGCACAAGACCTATCCTTATTGAGGTACAGGCTCTGGTCACAAGGACAAACTTTGGATTTCCAAGGCGTCAGGCCAACGGAACAGACTATAACAGAGTGAACCTTCTTATGGCTGTTTTGGAAAAAAGAATAGGGCTGCAAATGAGCGATTTTGACGCTTATGTGAACCTGGCAGGGGGAATGAAGGTGGCTGAACCATCCCTGGATCTTGGCATCTGCCTTGCACTGGTCTCCAGTTTTAAAAACAAACCCATAAGTGATGACGTGATTGCTTTCGGTGAAGTGGGCCTTTCCGGCGAAGTAAGGAGCGTTAGCATGGGTGAGTCAAGGGTTTCTGAAGCTAAAAAGCTGGGCTTTAAGATCTGTATTGTTCCCAAGGCCCTCGAGAGCAAGCTAAAAAAGAACTTTAAAGACATCGAGATCATTGGAGTGGCCTCTGTAGCTGATGCAATGAAAATTCTATGAACTGACAAAATTTTAACCAAATATGATTGAGATTATGATTGCATTTTTGGTATGATAGACTAGTGTGTTAAAGTGCAGGTTATTTGAGGGAAGATGATGGTCAGTGTAAAAAGAGCTATAGCGCTCCTTTTGATGACAATTTTAATAATGACGAATGCTACCATCGCCTACGCAGGGGAAGCGGATGGAACTGACATCCAGGTAGAGTCTAGGGAAAGCAAAGAGGAGACTCTTGAAAAGAAGAAAGAAGAGGAACCTGTTGCTGAAACAAATCAGGTAAATGATGGTACTGTTACTACAGACGAGGCTACAACGGGGGATACATCGAATACTCTTGTTCTTGAGCAGGAGACCAACGAACCATTAAAGGAAGCTGTGGTTGAACCAGTTGCAGAACCGGACGTTGATGTATGCTTCTACATAAGGGGGAATGGTATAGGTTTTGATATTCCCAAGGAGCCGGCAAACTATTCCTCTACACAGTATTCAGCTCCTATAAGGATTGATGATGCTATTAAGCACAGCAACCTTTCTTTTAGCACATCAGAGGATAACGGCCAGGAAGACAGCCTTCTTTCTGATGGTTTTACAGCATCTAATGGCGTTACAGCTACAATTTCAAACCTTCCATCTGCAGAGGATATCCAGGGTGTTGTACCTGACTTTGATCCCGAAATCCACTACGTTGTGTGGTATGTGGTTAAGAGGGCATCTACAGGGGGATCAAACTCGGATGTAGACGTTCATGTTGACGGCGTTATCAGGCAGAGACAAATCCTGGAGCAGCAGGAAGAGGTGCAGCCCCAGCCGGAGGTAGATCCTGAGCTTGTAAAAAGGCTCGATGAGATCGAGGCAGGTATTTCTGAAATCCAGATTGTTCCAAGATACCGCGATGAATTTGGCAGAGAAATGTCTGAAATAGAGTATGATGGCAAGCGCCATATGGTGGGCGGTTTTGATATAGTGGTTGTCACTATGGATGAGGAAGACGAAGAGCAGACTCTTGCGGAGTTTCTTTTTAACTATCTGGGTAAGCTGTTGGATTCTAAAGTATATGCAGGTGAGAACAGCACAGAGTTTGAGTATAAGGGCGAGATTTTCTCGGTTAACATCACATCAGCTTATACCTATGTTGTAGATGAACTTGAAGATGATATACATTTTTACAGAGGCAGTGAAGAGGTATCATTTGATGATATCGAGGTCACTGATGCGCTGGGAAGAGTGCTTAATTCATGTGTAACTATTCCTATCGCGATCATTACAGGCCCTGGCAGCAATCCCTTTGACGTAAAAAAGAGAAGTATCGAGATCACAGCTCGTTCCACAGTTAGAAATGACAATGGCACTACAATTACAAACGATGGCTTTGATATAACAGGTGGAAGCCTTGCTGAAGGTCATAGGATCAAGTCTATAACCATTTTGGGAAGCCAGACAGGTGTCGGTCAATGCCCTAATCAGATCACAAGCATAGAGATAGTAGACGCAAATGACAAAGACGTTACTGACAGATATGATATCAACCTGGTAGATGGTAAGCTTCAGCTGGTGGATGGCTCAAAAAATAGCTCAGATGGAGGGGATTCGTCCCAGTACTCAAGTACATCCACTGTAGATGAAAACGGATTAAGATATACTCCAAAGGTTTCCGGCACTGCAAAAAAGAATACCACTGAGATAATAGGTGGCCGCGTGGCAAGAGCTAAGATCACTCACGCTGACGGGTCAGTTACTTATATCAACGTGCCTTTTGAGACCAGCCATGGCAATGACCTATCAGACAATCAGCCGCAGGTTCTTGGTGCAAGGCGTGCATCTACAGGAGACGATAGTGATACAATTTATAGGATCATGATAATACTTGTATCATTGGTAGTTTTAATACAGCTTATTAAGGAAAATAACACTTCAGCTGAAATGAGCTGATCTTACAAAACAGAAGATAGTGTGGGAGTCATAAGGCTCCCGCACTTTTTTGCTTATTGAAAAACTTTTTGATTAAATTTAATAATACTTTAAATAATCTGACTTTTTGGTTAATAATTTGCAAATAACTGCCGATAAATATTTTGAATGATCTTACTATGCCCCTTTGGATAGAGGCATTAACTGGAGGATGACGATGTCTAACGTGTGGGTTAAAAAAGTATTAAAGGTTGGGATCTGCTTTATCATGATCCTTTCTATTTTCTTTAGTTATCCTGTGAAAGGCTTTGCTTATAATGATGCGGTCAAGCTGTCAGAGGATACATATAATACACTTCTTAAAGGAACTACCGTATATAATGGCGTGGACTATGGCGCTAAGTACGGATACAATCCCCTTTATTATTTCCTTAACTACAATGACCTTCGAATGGCTTATGGCGCAGATCCTGCCAAGCTTGTAGAGCACTATGCAATATTTGGGATAAAGGAAAAGAGAGTGGCAAATGCTCCAATAACAAGAGGAGCTCAGGCCTGGAGCAGCAGTAATGAATATATTGTTCCGTCCAATCAGCTCACCAAGGAAAAGAAAGACGGAATGGTAGTCATTCCTGATCAGATCCACAACAACGGCGGAATGAACAGACGCCAGGAGACCGAGGCAAGAAGCATTGCAAGGCAGCTGGCTACAAATATTTATAACCAGGTCATGACTGTTAACAGCAACAGCAAGAAATCCAGCAGCAAAAAGAAAAGTACCAGCACGCAGCCACAGATTCCTGAAATAGAGATGGTTGCTTATGCTACCGGAATAGTACAGGCATATTGCAACGCAGGAAGAGAGCTTACTCAGGACGAGGTTAAAAAGAGTGGCAGCAAGGTATACAGAACAGCTTACGGTGTGTTCTGTGCCCATGAATTTACAAGTGCCGGTGCAACAAGAGCTCTTGGACTTATCCTTGACTATTTAAATGATACGATCCAGCAGAAGAATCCCGGAGCTGCTCCTATAAAGTGGGTACACGTCAACGCTAATACTTGGAATCAGCAGTATTGCCAGATAGCCTGCAACAATCATGAAGCATATGCAGATGCCATCTATGGTATTGCAGGATATGGCAAACATCCTCTTGAGGGCGGTGTGGACCAGGATATACAAAAGTATGTAGACTATGCGACTCTTACGGGCATCATGAATACGAGACCGGCTTATGGGGACAATGGACAGGCTGTGACATATGATCCGACATATAATGACAATCCTATGAGTAACGTGTCAAATGACTATAAACCTTAAGCTGGGGGCAATAAATGAAAACTGTGGGGAAAGAAAAAAACAGGATAAAGTTAAAGTTCAACGCTTGTATAGCTCTTATGGTGGCAGCAGTTCTTTTGATACCATCTGCTCAGGCAAACGCCAAGGAAGTCACCAAGATAAGCGGAACTACTTTTAAAAGAAATACTAATGTGGCCACGATCCATATAGGAAGTGATGTAAGTGACATTTCGTCGAATGCTTTCAGAGGCCTTATGAGCCTTAAGTCAATAACGGTCAGCGAGAACAATCCGTACTTTGCATCCTACAGCAACTGCCTATACAACAAGAATATGACTGAACTGCTTTGTTTTCCTGCAGCGCTGTCAGGTGCTGTGATCCCGAATACAGTGGTTTCAATCAGGGAAAATGCTCTATATGGAGTTAATGAAGGATTGAAAGAGCAGGTTAAGTCAGTTGTAAAGGGTCAGGCAGCAGAGAACCTGACTGAGCAGGATGTTCCTGGAGAACATTTCATACATACGCCTGCAGGCATCAAGTGGAAAAAAGCTGATGGATCCCTTATGGATCCGGAATCAGAAATAATGAAGAAGACAGCAGCACTGTTTGATGTCTGTACCACTAAGGATATGACTCAGAAGATGCAGCTTGAAAGGTGCTTTAACTACTTTGTTAATTCTTCAGTATACGAGCGAAAGAATGACATTCCTTCAGGAGATTGGACTGAAAGCTACGCTTTGGATATCCTTTCTTCCGGAAAAGGAAACTGCTACAACTTCGCTGCAGCCTTCGCCTACATAGCAAAGGGCCTTGGATATGACGCCACAGTGTGTACCGGTACAGTACAGTCCTCACTTGGAGGCCAGACACCACACGCCTGGACTGAAGTGAAGATGGGCAATACCTGGTACATATTTGATACAGAGATGCAAAGAGCCAAAGGAAGCGGCTACTACAGGCAGACTTATGAAAGCTACCCGGCAGGTCCTATCTACAAGCAGGCTGCGTATGCTGTTACTTTCTAACATTTAAAGAAAAGGAAAAGGGATTTGATATGAGAAGAGCAAGTCAGATTATCCTCATATTATCAGGGACGATTTTTTCAATATTCATCTTTAATTTAGTGATGTGTACTATGGTTCCGGCGTATCGGACCATGCTGTCTGAAGCTATGGGAAAGCAGGAAGACATACCTGTGGTCGATGTCAGTACAGATCTTGTGGCAGATAGCACTTTTTCTGAGGAAAGCACTGATGCTGTATCATTAAACGCCAGTACAGAGACACTTGAAGAGATGCTCTTGGAGATGGGAGCCTATGACGAAGTTCCCCTGGCAGCAGATGTAAACAGCACTGGAGCAGAAGCAGACACCCGCCAGATAGTTGGCAAAGAGTATCATGAGGACTGTGGTACTGGCAAGGGCTATTGGGTTATAACCTACGATGATGGCTCAACATCGATAGAATAAATGGTCAAAAGATATTCATACGAAGCAGCTGCCTGTTATGGCAGCTGCTTTTTGCTGCATACATACAAAATGACAACACTGCGAAAACTAAAAACGTTTCCGCAAAGTGAAAATGCACAAATACACCACTATGAATTTGTGCAAAATAGTAGGATAAGAACAAAATATAAAAGGATTTCTAAGATTAACAGAAGAATAATCTATGTTTTTG
>CAMVJI010000111.1 GCA_947167765.1 uncultured Butyrivibrio sp.
GTAAGGTTACACTCCGTGGCGACAAGATGTACGATTTCCTTGATCGTCTTGTAAATCTTGCTCTTCCTCGTGTACGTGACTTCAGAGGAATTAACCCTAACTCATTCGATGGTAGAGGAAACTACGCTCTTGGTATCAAAGAGCAGCTTATCTTCCCTGAGATCGAGTATGACAAGATCGATAAGACAAGAGGTATGGACATCATTTTCACAACAACTGCTAAGACAGACGAGGAGGCTCGTGAGCTTCTTACACTGTTCAATATGCCTTTTGCAAAGAACTGATAGGAGGAAATAGAACAAAATGGCTAAATTATCCATGAAGTTGAAACAGCAGATGAAACCAAAGTTCTCAACACGTGCATATAACCGTTGTAAGATCTGTGGTCGTCCTCATGCTTATCTTAGAAAGTACGGAATCTGCAGAATTTGCTTCCGTGAGCTTGCATATAAGGGTGAGATTCCTGGTGTTCGCAAGGCATCTTGGTAAAGATTTTCTGCTGATGCAGAAAATCTAAGTGATCCTGGATGGGGGATCACAATATTTAAACTAAAACATTGCGGCTTCGTGTCTCTGCTCAATTCAGGTAGTAGTAAGGCGAAGCAAGAATAATTAAGGAGGCAAATATAAAAATGGCAATGAATGATCCTATTGCAGATATGCTTACAAGAATCCGTAACGCAAATACTGCAAAGCATGACACTGTTGATGTTCCTTCTTCAAAGATGAAGCTTGCTATAGCTAACATCCTTTTAGAAGAGGGTTATATTAAGAAGCTTGATGTTGTTGAAGATGGTGCTTTCAAGAATCTTCACATCACTCTTAAGTATGGTGCTGACAGAAATGATAAGGTTATCACAGGACTTAAGAGAATCTCAAAGCCTGGTCTTCGTGTATACGCAGGCAAGGATGAGCTTCCTAGAGTATTAGGTGGTCTTGGTATTGCAATCATTTCTACAAACCAGGGCGTTGTAACTGATAAAAAAGCAAGAGAGCTCCAGGTTGGTGGCGAAGTTCTTGCATTCATTTGGTAAATTGGAGGTACGGGCATGTCACGAATTGGAAAAATGCCAATCGCAGTTCCTGCTGGAGTAACAGTAGAAGTTGCAGAAAATAATAAGGTGACTGTAAAGGGACCTAAGGGAACCCTTACAAGAGTTTTCCCTGCAGAAATTTCTTTTTCACAGGAAGATGGCAACATCGAGGTTAAGAGACCTGATGACCAGAAGAAAACAAGAGCATTACATGGTCTTTCAAGAAGCCTTCTTAACAACATGGTAGTTGGTGTTACAGATGGTTTCGAGAAGAAGCTTGAAGTAAACGGTGTAGGTTACAGAGCGGCTAAGAACGGCAAGACACTCTCTCTGACACTTGGTTATTCACACCCTGTAGAGCTTGAGGATCCAGAAGGAATCGAGACAGTTGTAGAGGGACAGACAATCACAGTTAAGGGAATTGACAAAGAGAAGGTTGGACAGCACGCTGCAATCATCAGAGAAAAGAGAGCTCCAGAGCCATATAAGGGCAAGGGTATCAAGTATGCTGATGAGGTTATCAGACGTAAAGTTGGTAAGACCGGTAAGAAATAATTGAGATAAGGAGAGTGCAAAATGGTTAGTAAGGAATCAAGATCAAAAGTTCGTGCTAAAAAGCACATGAGGATTCGTAATCGTTTCAGCGGCACAGCTGAGAGACCAAGACTTGCTGTATTCAGAAGCAACAACCACGTTTACGCACAGGTTATTGATGATGAGAGCGGCAAGACACTTGTATCTGCTTCAACTCTTGAAAAAGATATCAAGGCTGAGCTTGAGAATACAGATGACACAGCAGCAGCAACAAAGATCGGCGATGTAGTTGCAAAGAGAGCTTTAGAGAAGGGTATCAAGACTGTTGTTTTCGACAGAGGAGGATACATCTATCACGGAAAAGTTAAGGCTCTTGCCGAGGCTGCCAGAGAAGCTGGCCTAGAATTCTAAGAAGGGAGAAATTTTCAAATGAAGCGTAATATCGTTGATGCAAGTCAGCTTGAATTGACAGATAAAGTAGTTACCATCAAGCGTGTTACAAAGGTTGTTAAGGGTGGACGTAACATGAAGTTCACAGCACTTGTAGTTGTTGGTGACAACAACGGACACGTTGGTGTTGGTCTGGGTAAGTCAACTGAAATCCCAGATGCTATCCGTAAGGGTAAAGAGGATGCTACTAAGAACCTTATTACTGTTCCTCTTGATGAGAACAACAGTATTACACACGATTTCGTAGGAAAGTTCGGCTCAGCTGAAGTTCTTCTTAAGAGATCTCCAGAAGGTACTGGTATCATCGCTGGTGGTCCAGCTCGTTCAGTTTGTGAGCTTGCTGGTATCAGAAACATCAGAACAAAGTCACTTGGTTCAAACAACAAGCAGAATGTTGTTTATGCTACAATCAATGGACTTGCACAGTTAAAGACACCTGAAGAAGTTGCAGCAAAGCGCGGTAAGTCAGTAGCAGAAGTAACCGCATAACTTTTGACTAAGGAGAAAATCAATGGCAAACAGTGAGAAGAAGCTTAAGATCACATTGGTTAAGTCTACAATTGGTGCTGTGCCTAAGCAGGTAGCAACTGTAAAATCAATGGGATTTAAGAAACTTAACAGTAGCGTTGAGCTGCCTGACAATCCTGCAACAAGAGGACAGATTCAGCAGATCAAGCACCTTGTTAAGGTAGAAGAGATCTAATTACACTAAAAACATGTATCCGGGACCGGTTTTCGAAGGTGCGAGTGGCGAGGGCTGCGTATAGCGCTGGGGGTTCCGGCATTTATAAGGAGGAATATCATGGAATTATCCAACTTAAGACCTGCTGAAGGGTCTGTACAGAGCGATAATTTTAGAAGAGGCCGTGGCCATGGTTCAGGAAATGGCAAGACTGCTGGTAAGGGACACAAGGGACAGAAGGCTCGTTCAGGAGCTCCAAGACCTGGTTTCGAAGGTGGTCAGATGCCTCTGTTCAGAAGACTTCCTAAGAGAGGCTTCAAGAATATCAATCACAAGAATATCGTAGGTATCAATGTATGCGCCCTTGATGTATTTGAGGATGGAGCAGTTGTAGATGTTCAGGCACTTAAGGATCAGGGAATCATCAAGAAAGAGCTTGATGGCGTAAAGATCCTTGGAAACGGCGAGATTACTAAGAAGCTTACGGTTAAAGCAAATGCGTTCAGCGCAGCAGCTAAAGAGAAGATCGAGGCACTTGGTGGAACAACAGAGGTGATCTAATGTTTAAATCCCTAATGAATGCATTGAAAGTCAAAGAAATTAGAACTAAGATTCTATTTACTTTTCTTATGCTCTGTGTGATCAGACTCGGATCTGCTATTCCTGTACCTGGAATGAATACAGCAGTTTTCCGTAACTGGTTCTCAGGACTTACAGATAGTGATGCTTTTGGCTTCATGGATCGATTTACTGGTGGATCATTTGAGAACATGTCAATCCTTGCTCTCAACATTACACCATATATTACATCTTCCATTATCATTCAGCTTCTTACAATTGCTATTCCTAAGTTTGAGGAGTGGCAGAAAGATGGTGAGGACGGAAGAAAGAAGCTTACAGCGCTTACAAGATATATCACTATAGCTTTAGCGCTTATCGAGTCCATCGCAATGGCAATCGGTTTCTACAGGAACACAGGCTTCTTAACAGAGCAGTCAATCTTCCTTGTAGTTCAGATTGTTGCAGCACTTACTGCTGGTAGTGCATTCCTGATGTGGGTTGGTGAGAGAATCACCGAAAACGGGGTAGGAAATGGTATCTCAATAGTACTTACTATTAACATTCTTTCCAGAATGCCTTCAGATATCAGTTCACTTTTCGAGCAGTTTGTGCTCGGAAAACCTATTGCTAGGGGAGTAGTTGCAGCAGTTGTAATTATTGCAGTTATAGTTGCAATGGTAATCCTTGTTGTTCTTCTTAACGGAGCAGAGCGCAGAATCCCTGTTCAGTACGCTAAGAAGATTCAGGGCAGAAAGACTTACGGCGGAAATCGTTCAGAGATCCCTCTTAAAGTCAATACTGCAGGTGTTATGCCAATTATCTTTGCTATGTCACTTTTCCAGTTCCCAATCATCATTACACAGCTTACAGGCTATAACGGAAGTGGTGCATGGGGCAAGTTCGTAGCATATCTCAATCAGAGTAATTGGTGCAATCCTAACCATTGGAATTATTCAATCGGACTTATTGTTTATATTCTTTTGCTTATCTTCTTTGCATATTTCTATACATCTATTACATTCAATCCTATAGAGATTGCAGAGAACATTAAGAAGCAGGGCGGATTCATCCCTGGAATCAGACCAGGAAAGCCCACCAGTGATTATCTTACTGGTATCCTGAACTACATCATTTTCATTGGCGCATGCGGACTTACAATTATCGGTGTGCTTCCTATTTTCTTCAATGGTGTATTTGGAGCACGTGTATCATTTGGTGGTACCAGTCTTATCATCGTAGTAAGTGTTATACTTGAGACGATCAAGCAGATTGAGTCACAGATGCTTGTGCGCAATTACAAGGGTTTCTTGGAAGATTAAGCTATGATACAATGTAAGAGGCGCAGGGACCTGCACTGACGCAGGCCCCTAAACCTCTTATCTTAATTTTAGAGAAGGGTGAATGAGTATGAAAATTATTATGTTAGGTGCACCTGGTGCAGGTAAGGGAACACAGGCCAAGATGATCGCGGACAAGTTTGGTATTCCGCACATCTCAACTGGCGACATTTTCAGAGCAAATATCAAGAACGGAACAGATCTTGGTAAAAAGGCTAAAGAGTACATGGATAAGGGACAGCTTGTTCCTGATGAGCTCACTGTTGAGATCCTTCTCGACAGAGTTGCTAATGACGATTGCAAGAACGGATATGTTCTTGACGGATTCCCACGTACTATTCCACAGGCAGATGTTCTTGACAAAGAGCTTACTAAGCTCGGCGACAAGGTTGATTTTGCCATCAACGTAGATGTTCCTGATGAGAACATCGTTCGCAGAATGTCAGGAAGAAGAGCATGCCTTAAGTGTGGTGCTACCTATCATATTGAGCATATTCCACCTAAGAAAGAGGGAATATGTGATACATGTGGCAGCGAGCTTGTTCAGAGAGATGATGACAAGCCTGAAACAGTTCAGAACAGGCTATCAGTTTATCACGAGCAGACTCAGCCACTTATCGAGTACTACGACAAGAAGAACATTCTTAAGACAGTCGATGGTACTAAGGATATGCAGGAAGTATTTAATAACATTGTTAACATTCTGAACGCATAAGGAAAAAATGGCTATTACAATTAAAACCGATGAAGAATTAGAGCTTATGCGGCAGTCGGGACGTCTTTTGGCGAAGGTTCATGAAGAACTTCACGCCGCTCTAAGACCGGGCATTTCCACCTATGAACTTGACGAAATAGGAGAAAAGACAATCCGTGGGCTTGGGGGAATACCCAACTGTAAGGATTATGAGGGATTTCCCGCTTCTGTGTGCATATCAGTGAATGACGAGGTTGTTCACGGAATACCAAGTAAGGACAGGATCCTTGTTGAAGGTGACATTGTCACCTTCGACACGGGCCTTATATATAAGGGTTATCATTCAGATGCTGCCAGGACGTGGGGCGTGGGAAAGATATCAGACGAGGCTCAAAAACTCATTGACGTTACCAGAGAAAGCTTTTTTGAAGGTATCAAGAAGGCAAAGGCTGGACACAGACTTCATGAGATATCAAGAGCAATTGATGACTATGTTACGTCTTATGGTTATGGCATTGTCAGAGAGCTGACGGGACACGGTATAGGAACAAGTCTCCACGAAGATCCTATTGTACCAAACTTTAAAAAGTTTTTACCTGGACCAAAGCTAAAAAAGGGAATGACCATATGTGTGGAACCTATGATAACCATGGGCGAGAGATATGTGGGCTGGCTGGACGATGAATGGACAGTAGTAACAGTTGACGGCTCTCTTGCTGCACACTACGAAAATACGATAGCCATCACGGATGGCGAACCTGAAGTTTTGACACTGTAATTGTTAAGGAGGAAAAAGATGTCAAAGGCTGATGTAATTGAAATTGAAGGAAAAGTAATTGAGAAGCTTCCAAACACCATGTTCCAGGTTGAGCTTGAGAATGGACATGTTGTTCTTGCACATATAAGTGGTAAGCTCAGACAGAACTTTATCAGAATTCTGCCTGGTGACAAGGTAACACTTGAGCTCTCACCTTATGATCTTACAAAGGGAAGAATTATCTGGAGAGATAAATAAATAAAAGACAAATAACGATAAATAGTATATAATTAGACCATGGCTTAGTATAAGTCTTGAAGTTGCTAGTGTAATTAGAGGTTTTCATATGATCGAGAAATTATATGAAAGTTATGACGATAATAACTATTTTGTAGATTCCAATAAAAAGAAGTTGGCCCACGACAACCTGGCGGTTGTCGGTGGTATGCTGACTTTTTTTGTTTTCATGAGCATTATTTTTGTTGCAATAGCACTGGTGTTTGCAAATGGCATTACACCTTATTTTAAGTTCTTTCCTGCAATTGCAATTCTTTTGATAGCTTTTTTGGTGTTTAATCACTTTCTGAAAGAGAAGGCTTTTAGCTTTGAAGTAACCAGAGTCATAAGCCTTATTATTTATGGAATCGTTATTCTTAGCTTTTCGATTGCAGATGCAGTTATATACCGGGATTCAAGAAGCGTATTTTTCCCTCTGGCCGTGGTCATGTTTTCTGCACTATATATCGATTATCTCCGGGTGAGGCTTATTTTTAAGCTCTCGATCATAATCATCTACCTAATAATTGACTATCATCTAAAAACCAGAATGCTGTTTACATTTGATGTGACGGTTGCTATTCTGGCCCTGCTTGCATCTTACTTTAGTTATGCTTCAATGATCAGTATGTCTCTTTCAAGGCGCGAGGACAGTCAGCAGCTTGTTAAAAAGAGTGAGACAGACCTTCTTACAGGTCTTCTTAATAAGATGTCATTTGAGGAAAAGTGTGATGAGTATCTGTCAAAGAAGATGGCAGGTGCCAAGTGTACAATGTTCATTTTTGACCTGGATGATTTTAAGGACGTAAACGACAATTATGGCCATCAGACTGGTGACAAGGTGCTAAAGCTCTTTTCAGAGATCCTGAAGGGATATTTCCACCCGGATGATCTTATTGGAAGGATTGGCGGAGATGAGTTCATGGTGCTGGTCCTTGGTGACATGCCAGATGGTTATACAGAGAGACGCTGCAGGAGCGTGCTTCACGAACTCAAGACAACCCAGATTGACGGCGCAAGTGGCATTACCTGCAGTATTGGAATTGTTGAAGATACCCAGAGAATGACCTTTAAAGAGCTCTATGAAAAATCTGATAAAGCACTCTATAAAGCAAAAGAGGGTGGCAAGGCCCGCTATTGCATAGATGGGGTAGAATAATATTCGATTTTTTGTTAAAAAACTGTTGCGTGTTGAACCGGCTTATGCTATAGTATAAGTCGGTCTTTTTATGAGAAGGGCATATTATGCCCTTTTTCAAGGCATTTTTGTTTATCCATGCAGGAAAGGAGTAACAATGAAAGTTAGGTCTTCTGTTAAGCCTATGTGCGAAAAGTGC